>JBGSWY010000297.1:0-1965 GCA_041751715.1 Burkholderiaceae bacterium | reverse complement strand
CCCGAATCAACTCGGAGAAGGACACGGTCCAATCGGCTTGGCAACAGCGCCTCAAGGAGCACGGCCAGAGCGTCGCTTACAAGCGGAAAGCCGACGGATGGTTCGTGGTGACCGGCGTGGAAGACGGAAAGACTTATTACCGCAAACACTTCGTCAACCCGCAGCGCACGGCCGAATTCGTCATCACGTATCCCAGATCGCGGGCGTCGGTTTACGACTCCTGGGTGATCGAGATCGAAAAGAGCTTCGTCGCGTACCGCGTGTCCGATAGCGCTCAGGCTTCCACCAGCACCGAGCCCCCGAGCGTTGTTGCAAGGGCGCCCGCGGTCAACGAAACGCTCGAACTGCCGACTGTGATCAACCGCAGCTACGCCGATGCAGCCAATGTGTTGACCGAGTTCAAGGTTGAGCGCGTGGAAGTGGCGAGCGCCGCTCCGACGGGCGAAGTGCTCGCGCAGGATCCTGCCCCAGGCAACTCTTTGCCGCCGGGAAGCCCGATCGCCTTGCGGGTGTCCGATGGCTCGCTTGCGAGTGCTGCTGCCGTGGTGCCTGCGCCGTCCGCAACTTCTGTGGCCCCCGCTTCGCCGCTCGAACCGACCGCGCCCGTGCAAAGCGATCGGGTGGCTGGCGCGTTTTTCGGCGAGATCTCGAGCAATGTGTTGGCCATGCTGGTCGCCGGTGTCTTGCTCGGCCTGCTGCTCGGCGCTGTGCTTATGCGTCTAGCGCTTTTGGCGCGCAGTCGCGCCGTCGATACAGCGCCCGCAGAACACGTGGATATTGCGCCGGCCGAAATCGAGAGCAGCCAGGCGGCTGCCGAAGTCCCCAGAGTTGCGGCGATCGAGCCGCCTCCAGAAATCAAATTTACCGCTCGGCTCGACGATCCGGGCGAAACAACAATTAAATTCACCGACCTGCTGGAGGACGAAGAAGAGCCCATAGCAGATGCTGTTGCCGCGAACGCAGACGTGATTCGTTAGCCTCAAAACGGCTGCCTACGCGAACCAGCCTACTGACGCTCCGCCCCATTAGATGCCGTGGATTCCGCCGGCTTCTCCGCGCTGTGCGCGGCTCCTCGGTGTGCTGCAATTCGCGTAGGACCTGTCCGGCAGCTAGCGGCCGAAGGAGAGTTGGCGTGATATCCCCAGAAATTACCTGAGATGGCGGTCGTAGCGGTCATCAATCGCAAGGGCGGTAGTGGCAAGAGCACGCTGGCCACGCACCTTGCTGGCCATTGCGCCAACGCGGGTGCTGCGGTGCTGCTCGGCGACGTCGATCGCCAACTATCAACTCAAACGTGGCTACGTCAGCGCAAGACCCGGCAACTCGGCCTGGCCAAGGAGATCTTGGGCTGGAGCATCGATCCCAGGAGCTTCGTTCGCCCACCCGCCGGCGTCGAGCATGTCATCGTCGATACACCGGGCGGTCTGCGTGGCTTCGATCTGGCGCGGGTCGTCATGTATGCGGACGCGATCCTGATACCGGTGTGCAACTCTATCTTTGATCGGGAGTCGGCGGCCGAATGCCTGGCCGAACTGCGCACGCTTCCCCGTGTTGCGACGGGCCGCTGCAAGCTGGCCACAGTCGGCATGAGGCTTGACGCTCGCACCAAGTCGGCAGAAGTCTTGCAGTCCTGGGCGGCGAGCTTGAGTGTTCCGTTCATTGCCGTGCTGCGCGAATGTCAGACCTATGTCCGCTGCATCGAGAAAGGACTTTCAGTCTTCGATCTGCCGGCCGCGCAGGTTGAGGCCGATCTTGCGCAGTGGGTGCCGATCCTGGATTGGCTGCAGCCGATCTTGCAGCCCGCACAGCTCGCCGTCGATGATATGCAGCAGAGACCGCCGCGGATGCACGCTACAACCACCTCTACCGTCAATGGCGGCGCGACACGGGAGCCCGTGCCGCGAGCGTTGGAGCCGATTTCGCGTGAACGACAGCGCGCGCCCAGCCCGCCCACGCAAAGTGCGA
>JBGSWY010000296.1:0-2070 GCA_041751715.1 Burkholderiaceae bacterium | reverse complement strand
GAAGCCCGGCGCGAAGAAGGACGACAAGAAGCCTGGCGTCAAGGAAATCAAGTCGGGCAAGCTGGCGTCGAGCTGGTCGGAAGAGCAGCAGAAAAAGCGCCTGCTCAAAACGCGCGGAGATACATCGGGTGGTGCCGGCGGCTGGCGCGGTCCGCGCGGCAATCGCAAGCACGACCGGCATGAAGACGGCAACGGCGCAGCGGCAACGCCGATGCCGGTCGAAGCGGTGGTGCGCGAGATTGCCGTGCCCGAAACGATCACCGTAGCCGAACTCGCCCACAAGATGTCGGTCAAGGCGTCCGAGGTCATCAAGACGCTGATGAAGCTCGGGCAGATGGTGACCATCAATCAGGTGCTCGACCAGGACACGGCGATCATCGTGGTCGGTGAGATGGGTCATACCGCGCATGCCGCCAAGCTCGATGATCCGGAAGCGTTGCTGGCGGAATCCGGGTTGGGCGTTGTTACCAGCGAAGCGCCGCTCGAGCCGCGCCCGCCCGTGGTCACGATCATGGGCCACGTCGATCATGGCAAGACCTCGCTGCTCGACTACATCCGCCGCACGAAAGTTGCCGCGGGTGAAGCCGGCGGCATCACCCAGCACATTGGCGCCTATCACGTCGAAACACCGCGCGGCATCATCACGTTTCTCGATACTCCCGGTCACGAAGCGTTTACCGCGATGCGCGCGCGCGGCGCCAAGGCGACCGACATCGTGATCCTGGTCGTTGCGGCTGACGATGGCGTGATGCCGCAGACGAAGGAAGCGATCGCGCATGCGAAGGCCGCCGGTGTTCCGCTGGTCGTCGCGCTGAACAAGATCGACAAGCCGGAAGCAAATCCGGATCGCGTCAAGCAGGAGCTGGTGGCCAACGAAGTCGTGCCGGAAGAGTACGGCGGTGAATCGCCGTTCGTTCCAGTCTCGGCAAAAACCGGGGAAGGCGTCGACGCGTTGCTCGAGAACGTTTTGTTGCAAGCCGAAGTACTCGAACTGAAGGCGGTCAGGGATGGGCCGGCAAAGGGGCTGGTGATCGAATCGCAACTCGACAAAGGGCGTGGACCGGTGGCCACGGTGCTGGTGCAAAGTGGAACATTAAAGCGCGGCGACGTCGTGCTCGCGGGCTCTGCATTCGGGCGCGTGCGAGCGATGCTGGATGAAACCGGCAAGCCGATCACCACCGCCGGACCCTCTATTCCGGTCGAGATTCAGGGGCTGTCCGATGTTCCGGGTGCGGGCGATGAACTGATCGTCCTGGGTGACGAGCGCAAGGCGCGTGAGATCGCGCTGTTTCGCCAGGGCAAGTTCCGCGACACCAAGCTGGCCAAACAGCAGGCTGCGAAGCTCGAAAGCATGTTCGAAGGCGGTGTCGACGGCGTGGCGGTCCGAATTCTGCCGTTGATCATCAAGGCCGATGTGCAGGGCTCGCAGGAAGCGCTGAATCAGTCATTGGTCAAGCTGTCGACCGACGAGGTGAAGGTGCAGGTGGTGCACGCACAGGTAGGCGGCATTACCGAGAGCGACGTCAACCTGGCCATCGCATCGAAGGCAGTCATCATCGGCTTCAACGTGCGTGCAGATCAGTCCGCGCGCAAGCTGGCCGAAGGCAACGGCATCGATGTCCGCTACTACAACATCATCTACGAGGCGGTGGATGAGGTGAAAAATGCGCTGGGCGGCCTGCTGGCGCCCGAGCAGCGCGAGCACGTGCTTGGCATGGTCGAGATTCGCCAGATATTCCGTGTGCCGAAGGTCGGTGCCGTGGCGGGTTGCATGGTGCTCGACGGTGTCGTTCGCAGAACGGCGCAAGCACGATTGCTGCGCGACAACGTCGTCATCTGGACCGGCGAGCTCGATTCGCTGAAGCGCTTCAAGGACGACGTGCGCGAAGTCAAGGCGGGCTTCGAATGCGGTCTGAGCCTGAAGAACTATGACGATATCAAGGAGCGCGATCAGCTGGAGATCTTCGAAGTGCAGGAAGTGGCGCGGACACTATCGTGAGATTGCCAAATGAAACCAGCTACCAAACCCGGCCGCAGCCTGCGCATTGCCGATCAGATCCAGCGCGACGT
>JBGSWY010000295.1:0-1826 GCA_041751715.1 Burkholderiaceae bacterium | reverse complement strand
ACCCTTTATCTATTGGTGCCGCTGGCACCGCTGATCGGAGCGTTGATCGCCGGTCTAGGCGGAAAGATGATCGGCCGCACCGGAGCGCACATCGTCACCATTGTCGCCGTGCTGATCTCCACGGTGGCATCGTTCATGGTGTTGTCGGATGTGATCAGCGGCAATACGTTCAACGGCACCGTTTACACGTGGGCCGTAGTCGGTGGGCTCAACCTCGAGGTCGGCTTCCTGATCGACCCACTGACGGCGTTGATGATGGTCGTTGTTACGTTCGTGTCGCTAATGGTGCATATCTACACCGTTGGCTACATGGCCGACGACCCGGGTTATCAGCGGTTCTTCTCGTACATCTCGCTGTTCACCTTCAGCATGCTGATGCTGGTGATGAGCAACAACTTCCTGCAGCTGTTCTTCGGTTGGGAAGCGGTGGGCCTGATGTCGTACCTGCTGATCGGATTCTGGTACGACCGCCCGAGCGCGATATACGCCAACCTGAAGGCGTTCCTGGTCAACCGGGTCGGAGATTTCGGCTTCGTGCTCGGCATCGGGCTCGTGTTCGCCTACTTCGGCACGCTCGATTACGCCGAGGTATTTGCAGCAGCGCCGGCGATGGCGGAACGCGTGGTCGAGTTCATTCCGGGCACGCCGTGGCTGCTGATGACGGTTATCTGTATCTGCCTGTTCATTGGCGCGATGGGCAAGAGCGCGCAGTTTCCGCTGCACGTATGGCTGCCTGACTCAATGGAGGGCCCGACGCCTATCTCGGCGTTGATTCATGCCGCAACGATGGTGACGGCCGGCATCTTCATGGTCGCGCGCATGTCTCCGCTGTTCGAGCTGTCGGATGTCGCGCTCTCGTTCGTCATCGTGATCGGGGCGATTACTGCGTTCTTCATGGGCATCCTGGGCATCGTGCAGAACGACATCAAGCGCGTCGTCGCGTATTCCACGTTGTCGCAGCTCGGCTATATGACCGTTGCACTCGGAGCGTCGGCATACGCGGCCGGCATATTTCATCTGATGACGCACGCGTTTTTCAAGGCGTTGCTGTTCCTGGCGGCGGGCTCGGTGATTATCGCCATGCATCACGAACAGGACATCCGCAATATGGGCGGGCTGTGGAAGAAGATGCCGGTCACCTGGATCACGTCGCTGATCGGCTCGCTGGCCTTGATCGGCGTTCCGTTTCTTTCCGGCTTCTATTCGAAGGACTCGATCATCATCGCGACCGGCGCCGCGGCGGAAGCAGGGCAATGGGGCGCGACGGTCGCCTACTGGGCGCTGACGATCGGCGTGTTCATTACCGCGTTCTACTCGTTCCGGATGTTTTTTCTCGTCTTCCACGGCAAGCCGCGGTGGCATTCGAAGCACGAGGATGAGCATCATGCAGACGATCAGCATGGCGAGCCGCACGAATCCGCGAATGTCGTCACCGTTCCGCTGGTACTGCTGGCGATCCCATCGGTGGTCATCGGTTTTGTGGCAATCGAGTGGATGCTGGCGGGTGATTTCTTCGGCGGCTCGATCGTCGTCGACGCTGCGCGACATCCGGCGATGGCGCGGCTGGCGGAGGAAGCGAGCAGCGCGTTCGGAATGGGCCTGCACGGATTCGTCACGGCGCCGGCGTATCTCGCGCTGGCCGGCGTGTTTCTCGCTGCATTCCTGTACCTGAAGCGTCCGGACCTTGCAGCTTCGCTGAAGCGCCGCTTCGCCGGACTGCATCGGTTACTGGATAACAAGTACTACCTGGATCGCATCAACGAAGTGGTCTTCGCCGCCGGCGCACGCAAACTCGGATTCGGCCTATGGCGCGGCGGCGATGTCGG
>JBGSWY010000294.1:0-3497 GCA_041751715.1 Burkholderiaceae bacterium | reverse complement strand
AGGCGCACCGCGAGCGCCGCGAACAGCGCGCCGCCGATCGCATTCAATACCCTGCGGGCGATCGCACCGGCGCCGAAAGCGCGCATGCGGTGCGCGAGCGCAACCAACACGGACAGGAACAGCACGCCGACCGCAATGAAGACCGCGCCCAGAAACAGGAAGGCGACGGGCTTGTTCGGCGCGTCAATGGCGATGAACTGCGGCAGCAGGGCGAGGAAGAACAGCGCGACCTTCGGATTCAACACGTTGGTTAAAAATCCCTGCCAAAAAATATGCGGCAGCGGCACCACCGGCGTTGTCGCCAACGCCGGCGATGCCGCATCGCGTACGGCGGCACGCAGCATGTTCCACGCAAGCCAAAGCAGATACGCTGCCCCAAGCCACTTGATGGCGGTGAACACCAGCGCCGATGCGGCCAGCAGCGCCGCCAATCCCAGTGCAGCGGTCACCGTGTGGACCACACATCCGATGCTGATCCCGGCCGCCGCGGCCATGCCGGCCCGCCATCCGTGCTGCAAGGTCCGGCTTAGCGTGAACAACAGGTCGACCCCAGGCGTTGCCGCCAGCAACAGTGCCGTCACGATGAACAGCGATAGATCGTGCGTACCCAGCATCAAAGCATCTCGATCGCCATCGCGGTGGCCTCGCCGCCGCCGATGCAAAGTGCCGCAACGCCGCGCCTGCCGCCGTTTTTCTTCAGCGCGCCGAGCAGCGTTGTGACGATGCGCGCGCCCGAGGCGCCGATCGGGTGGCCCAATGCACACGCGCCGCCGTGCACGTTGACTTTTTCATGCGGCAGCTTGAGCTCGTTCATCGCGGCCATCGTGACCGCGGCAAACGCTTCATTGATCTCCCACAGATCGACATCTCTGACCTTCCACCCGGTTTTCTGCAGCAGCTTGTCGATGGCGCCGATCGGCGCTGTCGAAAACCACTCGGGTGCGCTCGCGTGCACGGTGTGCGACAGCACGCGCGCAATCGGCTCCACGCCGCTCTTCTCGGCGGTTGACTGCCGCATCATCACCAGCGCTGCGGCTCCGTCCGAAATCGACGATGCGTTGGCGGCGGTGATGGTGCCGTCCTTCTTGTATGCCGGCTTCAATCCCCGGATCTTGTCGAGCTTTGCCTTAAATGGCTGCTCGTCCTTGCCCACTACGATATCGGCGCCCTTGCCGGCGACCGCGACCGGTGCGATCTCCCACGCGAAGCTGCCGTCATTGTTCGCCTTGATCGCACGCTCGGTCGATGTGATCGCAAACTCATCCTGCTGCTCGCGCGTGAAGCAATACTTCGCCACGCAATCCTCGGCAAACACGCCCATCGCTTTGCCGCGCTGGTATGCATCTTCGAGCCCGTCGAGCGCCATGTGATCGAAGGTGGTCACTGCGCCGTATCGATAGCCCTTGCGCGCGTTGATCATCAGGTGCGGCGCGTTGGTCATGCTTTCCATGCCGCCGGCCACGAGTACATCGGCGCTGCCGGCTGCCAGCATGTCGTGCGCAAACATCATGGCGCGCATGCCGGAGCCGCACATCTTCGATAACGTCACGGCGCCGACCGACTGCGGCAGTCCGGCGCCGAGCACCGCCTGGCGCGCCGGCGCCTGACCCTGGCCCGCGATCAGGCAGCAACCCATCAACGCTTCGTCGACCGCGTCGCCCGCAATGCCGGCGCGCTCCACCGCCGCCTTGATCGCGACCGCGCCGAGCTGATGCGCCTGCAGCGAAGAGAAGTCTCCGAGCAGCCCGCCGATCGGCGTGCGGGCGGCAGAGACGATGACAATGGCGTCTTTCATGGCCTCACCTTGATTCGGCAAAACCGGATTCTGACGCATGCCGCCCGGCAAGGCGCGCCGCATGTCTGTCCGCAAATCGCGCATTGAATCGCAGCGCCGGCGGATACGGAAACACATTTTCCAGTTGTCCGGCCTGAATTCGCCGCTTGCGCGCATTCCAGAAATCCGGTGTCAACAAGTCCGCGTGATGCCTGCTGAACGCCGCGCGGATACGCTCGTCGCCCAGCAAGAACGTGCCCCATTTTTCGGGAAACATGTCGTGCTTGTCGACTGCGTACCAGACTTCGTTCGACATTTCGTCCTCGTCGTTGCGCGCTTGCGGGACGCGGCGAAATTCGCAATCGGTCATGTACTCGATCTCGTCATAGTCGTAGAACACCACGCGGTTGAGCCGCGTCACGCCGAAATTCTTGTACAACATGTCACCGGGGAATATGTTGGCGGCCGCCAGTTCCTTGATGGCGTTACCGTATTCGAACACCGCATGGTCGAGTTCTTCGTCGGTCGCGTGCGTCAGGTAGATGTTCAGCGGTGTCAGGCGGCGCTCGATGTACACGTGATGGATCAACACGGTCTCATCGTGCACTTCGACGATGCTGGCGCAATCGGTCAGCAACTCGCGCAGCAGCGGCGGAGAGAACCGCGACCGCGGCAGCGTGACCTGCGAGTATTCCCAGGTATCTGCCATGCGGCCGACGCGATCGTGCAGCTTGACCAGCTGGTACTTGGCCATCACCTGTGGACGGTCAGTATCTTTGGGAGCCGGAATCACGTCCTTGATCAGCTTGAACACGTAGGGGTACGACGGCAGGGTGAACACCGTCATCACCAGCCCCTTGATGCCCGGCGCGGCAACGAACCGATCGTTCGAATGCTTCAGGTGATGCAAAAAATCACGGTAAAAAAGCGTCTTGCCCTGCTTTGCCAGGCCGACGCTGGTGTAGATCTCCGAGGCGGGCTTGCCCGGCAACAGCGAGCGCAGAAAATCGACGTACGCGGCCGGCGCTTCCATGTCCACCAGGAAATACGCATGCGTGAAAGAGAACAGCACCGCCAGTAAATCCGCCGTGAAAAGCGCGGTGTCGATATACAGCCGGTCCTGCGAATCGCGCAGGATGGGTACCGCCATCGGTGTGATCCGCGTGCCGTTCAGCACGCGCCCGACGATGTAGGCGCCCTTGTTGCGGAAAAAAAGATTCGAGAGCACCTGAATCTGAAAGTCGGGTTCGGTGTGCCACGGACGCCTGAATGCGCTGCCGGTACGGTGCGCGTCGAGCGCCGCCCTCAGCACGCGCCGGATGTCACGCTCGACATCGTTCCACTGACACGCCAGGCCGAAATCGATGATGATTCTGCGCAACACGCTCTTCAGGCCGTCGGTGGCCGGGTAGTAGCTGCGATACGACGGCGGATCCGAATCCATGTACTCGGTCGCCACTCCGGGGCGCACGAAGATGAAGTCGTTGCGAAAGTAATTGCGATGCAGCAGCTTGGTGCATACCGAATTGAAAAACGTTTCCGCGCACTCGGGTTGCCGATGCTCGGCCAGCAGCGCCACGAAGCTCTGCTTGACCGCCTGCCATAACGCATCGCGCTCGGTGCCGGTCAGCGAATCGAGATCGAAGTCGCGCTCGATCGTCGCGACCGCCTCGCGCACACGCTGATCGTAAAAATCGATGCGCGCACGCGCGCTGTCGCGCAA
>JBGSWY010000293.1:0-3886 GCA_041751715.1 Burkholderiaceae bacterium | reverse complement strand
CGATCCTCGCCGAGGATGCGATCAAGGCGGCGATCGACGACTATCGCGCCAAGCACGGTCAGGCCATGGAGAAGCAAGCGGCATGAGCGAACTTGGTGCAGCGCTCGGCGTGACGATGACCGAGCGCGCGGCGCAGCACGTGGCTGGCTATCTCGCCAAGCGCGGGCGCGGCATCGGCTTGCGCCTGGGCGTGCGCACCACCGGGTGCTCGGGCATGGCATACAAGCTCGAATACGCCGACGTTGCGCAGCCGGAGGATCGACAATTCGAAAGCCACGGCGTCAAGATCCTGGTCGATCCCAAGAGCCTGGCGTACATCGACGGCACTGAGCTCGATTTCGGGCGGGAGGGGTTGAACGAAGGATTCAAATTCAACAACCCGAGGGAAAAGAACCGCTGCGGTTGCGGTGAGTCCTTCAACGTCTAGGAAGCGCGCGTTCCGGCGCGCTGTCAATGCTTCATCTTCCGGACCATTTCCAACTTTTCGACCTGCCGGCGCGCTTCGCGCTCGATGCGGCGCAACTCGATCGCGCTTATCGAAGCGTGCAGACGGAAGTGCATCCCGATCGTTTCGCGTCAGGCACGGCCGCCGAAAGCAGAGTCGCAATGCAGTGGGCGACACGAGCCAATGAGGCTTATCAGACCCTGAAGTCGCCGTTGAAACGCGCTGCCTATCTGTGCGAGCGCGCCAAGGTACCGATCGACGCCGAATCCAATACCACGATGCCGGCCGAATTCCTGGTGCAGCAGTTGCAGTGGCGCGAAGCGCTGGATGACGCGCGCGATGAACGCGACGCTGGTGCGCTGCAGGCGCTTGGTGACGGCATGGCGGCCGAGCGCGATCGCCTGCTTGGCGAGATCGGTCACGCCCTCGATGTCGACGCCGACTATTCGCATGCTGCTTCGCTGGTGCGGCAGCTGATGTTTATCGAGAAGTTTGGAACCGAAGTATCTGCTGCGGCCGACACGCTGCACGATAACGACCGAGCGTCGGCCTGATGGCATTGCTGCAGATCGCCGAGCCGGGACAGTCGACCGATCCGCATCGGCATCGACTCGCGGTCGGCATCGACCTCGGCACGACCAATTCGCTCGTGGCCACGGTTCGTCACAGCATTCCTGTTGTGCTGGATGACGCCGAAGGCCGTTCGCTGCTGCCTTCGATCGTTCAGTTTCGCGCCAACGGAAAGACTGAAGTCGGCTACGCCGCGCAGAAACAGCAGGCGGTGGACCCACGCAACACAGTGGTGTCGGTCAAGCGCCTGATGGGCCGCGGCATGAACGACGTCGAACACATCGAAAACATGCCGTATGACTTTGTCGATGCGCCCGGCATGGTGCAGTTGAGAACAGTCGCCGGTGTGCGCAGCCCGGTCGAAGTGTCGGCCGAGATCTTGAAAAGTCTGCGCAAGCGCGCCGAACAGGCGCTGGGCGGCGATCTGATCGGCGCCGTGGTCACCGTGCCGGCGTACTTTGACGACGCGCAGCGCCAGGCGACCAAGGACGCTGCCAGGCTGGCCGGGCTCAACGTATTGCGGTTATTGAGTGAACCGACCGCCGCAGCGGTTGCATACGGACTCGATCACGGCGCGCAGGGTCTCTTTGCCGTTTATGACCTTGGTGGCGGAACGTTCGACATCTCGATTTTGCGATTGACCAAGGGCGTGTTCGAAGTGCTCTCAACCGGCGGCGATTCTGCGCTGGGCGGCGACGATTTCGATCAGCGGGTTTTTTGCTGGGTGGTCGAGCGGTCGAAACCGTTGCCGCTAACGGCGCAGGATTCGCGGCTGTTGATGGTCAAGGCGCGTGAGGCTAAGGAGCGCTTGTCGGTCGAACCAGAAGTTCGCGTGAATGCGGTGCTATCGACCGGCGAAGTGATCGACCAGGCGTTAACGAGCCGAGAGTTTGTTCAGATGACACAACCGCTGGTGGAAAAGACGCTGACGGCGTCTCGTAACGCGCTGCGCGATGCCGGGCTAAGAGTTGCCGAGATCGACGGCGTCGTGATGGTCGGCGGTGCCACGCGTATGCCGCACGTGCGTCAGGCAGTAGGCAAATTCTTCGGCCGGACGTCGCTGACGAATATCGATCCCGACAAGGTAGTTGCGCTCGGGGCAGCGATTCAGGCCAATTTGCTGGCGGGAAACCGGGCGGCGGGCGACGACTGGCTGCTGCTCGATGTCATTCCGCTGTCGCTGGGTCTGGAGACAATGGGTGGGCTGGTCGAGAAAATCGTCGAGCGCAACTCCACGATTCCAGTGGCGCGAGCTCAGGAGTTCACGACTTTCAAGGACGGACAGACCGCGATCGCGATTCACGTTGTGCAGGGTGAGCGCGAGCTTGTCTCGGACTGCCGTTCGCTGGCACGCTTCGAGTTGCGCGGCATCCCGCCGATGCCGGCCGGCGCAGCAAGGGTCCGCGTTACGTTCCAGGTCGATGCTGACGGCTTGCTCGACGTCAACGCGATCGAAATTGCGAGTGGAGTGCAGGCCTCGATCGTCGTGAAGCCTTCATATGGCCTGGCCGACGACGATATCGCACGCATGCTTAAGGACTCGTTCGGCTCGGCAGACGAAGATATGCGCAGGCGAGCGCTGCGCGAGCATCAGGTCGATGCGCAGCGCCTGATCGAAGCAACAAGCGCAGCACTGGCATCCGACGGCGATCTGCTTTCGCCGGCAGAGCGTTCGCAAGTGGACGCGCTGATTGCTGCATTGACTGAGCGGGCGAGTCGCGACGATGCGGGCGCGATCAAGGATTCGATCGACGCGCTGGCGCAGGCGACCGACGAGTTTGCCGCACGCCGCATGGATCGCTCGATCCGGGCCGCGCTGGCAGGCCGGCGCATCGACGATCTGGCGAGCGTAGGGCGCGGGGCAGAGTAGATGCCCAAGATCACCGTGCTGCCGCACGCCGAAATCTGCCCGCAGGGGGCAGAGTTCGAAAGCGCGGCCGGTGTATCGGTGGCCGACGCGCTGCTCGATCATCATGTGGACATCGAACACGCCTGCGGCAAAGTCGCGGCATGCACCACCTGTCACTGCGTCATTCGCAAAGGCTTCAATTCGCTGGCGCCGGCCGAGGACAACGAAGAAGACCTGCTCGATCGAGCCTGGGGTCTGACCCCGTTGTCGAGGCTCTCATGCCAGGCGATCGTGCAGAACGAAGACCTGGTGGTCGAGATTCCGAAGTACAGCATCAACCACGCCAAGGAAATCGAACAGAAAGAAACTTCATGAAATGGATCGACACTGAAGAGATCGCGATTGCGCTGGCCGAGAAGCACCCGGAGGTCGATCCGCGCGCTGTTCGGTTCACCGACCTGCATCGATGGGTGTGCGAGCTGGAAAATTTTTCGGATGATCCGAATCGGTCGGGCGAGCGGATTCTGGAAGCAATTCAGGCGGCGTGGATCGATGAAGCCGAATAAGCGCTGTCTGGCCGTGCTCATCAGCGTTTGCGCGTCCGCTTATGCAGCGACCGGCTGCGCGCAGCTAGGCACGATCGCGCTGTCAGAGGCGGACGTGCAGCAAAGAGTTCAGGCGCAGTTCCCGGTGTCAAGGGCGTTGCCGCTGGCAGGCACACTTACGCTGAGCAATCCGGTCGTGAACCTGCGCGATCCGACAGGCCGTGTGGGGCTGCTGCTCGATGCCGCGGTTGGCCAGTCGCAGCTCGGGCAGCTTGCCGGTCAGACGGAGGTCTCCGGTGCGGTGCGGTTCGATGCAGACAAAGGGCAATTCATGCTCGATGACGCGCGCGTGGAGTCGCTAAGCATCCCCGGAGTATCTTCATCGCACCTGAAAAGCGTGCAGTCCGTTGCGAATGCGACGGTGGCCGCGACTTTGCAGTCGCTGCCGATTTACACGCTTCGCGATGACAATCTGGC
>JBGSWY010000292.1:0-1670 GCA_041751715.1 Burkholderiaceae bacterium | reverse complement strand
TTGGTGGCGACTGCGTGCTGACGCCGGCGCGCATCGCCGTGGAGGACGAGGGCGGCAAACCGCGCGCACGCCTTTTTCCTCACGAGGTGCGCGCCAGGGGATCGTACGATGTGTTGGAGCAAGTGATGCTCGAACCCGGCGACGGCCGTGTGACCAAGCCCTCGCTGCTAGCGCGCGAGACGATCGACCCGACCGCGCCGCAGCACGAAGAGAGCTTCCTCCCGATCGCCTATTTTTTCTTCCTATGCGAGAAGCACGATCAGCTCACCGGCAACATCAACTGTCAGGACAACCTGCTGAACGTGCTGCTGACACGCAACTTGCCGTGGGAGGAGCCGACAGCGCGCGGCATGAACGGCGAGGCCAGTCCAATTTCGGCTACACCGAGTGCGGGCTCGCCGAAGTGAACGCAAGGCGGTTTCAACCCCATCCGCAACAACCGCTGTATCGCAAATGACTCGGTATCAGGTCCTCACGCTGAACAACATCTCGGACCAAGCGCTGCTGCGGCTGACGCCCGACCGCTACATCGTCGGCAAGCAGATCGACAAGCCCGACGCGATCCTGGTGCGCTCGCACGACATGCACAACATGGCGATTCCGCCGTCGGTGAAGGCGATCGGGCGCGCAGGCACCGGTACCAACAATATTCCGGTGGCTGCAATGTCTCATCGCGGGGTGCCGGTGTTCAACGCACCCGGCGCAAACGCGAACGCCGTCAGAGAGCTCGTGCTCGCCGCGCTGCTGATCGGAGCGCGCAATCTGGTTCCGGCACTGCGGTTCGTCGGTGGGCTGCAGCCAGATGCGGCCGACTTCGAGGCGCGTGTTGAGGAAGGCAAGAAGCAATTCGCCGGCATCGAGCTCCCTCACCGCACCCTGGGAATCATCGGTCTGGGCTCGATCGGCGCGCTGGTGGCGGACACTGCGCTCAAGCTCGGCATGAAGGTCGTCGGCTACGACCCCGAAATCACCGTCGACGCGGCATGGCGGTTGCAGTCGGCCGTGCGCAAGGCGCAGTCGATCGACGAAGTGTTGAAGCAAGCGGATTTCGTCACGCTGCACGTACCACTGCTGGCGGCCACGCGCGGACTGATCGATGCCAAGCGGCTGGCGATGATGAAGCCCGGCGCTGTGCTGCTCAACTTTGCGCGCGACGCGATCGTCGACGAAGCCGCCGTCGTCGAGGCACTGCGCGCCGACCGACTCAAGGCGTATCTAACCGACTTTCCGTCGCCGATGCTGTCTGGCGTGCGCGGTGTGATCGCGCTACCGCATCTGGGCGCGTCGACTGCCGAGGCCGAGGAAAATTGCGCCGTGATGGTCGTCGAGCAACTGCGTGAATTCCTGGAGAACGGCGGCATCAGCAACGCAGTGAATTTCCCGCAAGTCGAAATGGCGCGCGAATCGGCGTATCGCATTGGTATCGCCAACGCCAATGTGCCCAACATGCTCGGCCAGATCTCGACCGCGATGGCGAACGCCGGGCTGAACATTCACAACATGCTGAACAAATCGCGCGGCGAAATGGCGTACACGATGGTCGACGTCGACAGCCCGGTCGCGCAAAGCGTGATTGACGCGATTGCAGCGATCAACGGAGTGTTGTCGGTGCGGTCGATTCCTGCCGAACGGGAGGAAGCTGAGACTGTGCGCTCCGAAGTGGCGGCGCG
>JBGSWY010000291.1:0-4489 GCA_041751715.1 Burkholderiaceae bacterium | reverse complement strand
GCTCTCCACCACGCCGGGTGCGACCGCGTTGACGTTGATCCCGAATGGTGCCAGTTCCCGCGCGAGGCCCTTGGTCAGTGCGACGACGCCCGCCTTGGTGGTGCCATAAAGCACGTTGCCGAACGAGCCACCGCCCTTCATCGCGGAAACCGACGCAATGTTGACGATCTTGCCGTAGCGTTGAGCGACCATCGATGGCAGTACTGCCTTGCAGCAGTAGTACACGCCCGACAAATTCACGCGGCAGACTTCGTCCCAATCAGCGATCGATGCCTCGAGGACGGGCCCGGTCTTCAGAATCCCCGCATTGTTGACTACTATGTCGATTCGGCCGCGCTCACGCACGATCTGCTCGACCGCACCGGCCACTTCACCGGCGTCGCCAACATCGAAAGCGAGCGGAGAACCCCGCCCATCGCATCCGGCCGCGACCTTGGCCGCAGCGTCAGCATTGCTGTCTGCCACGTACACACAACAACCGCTTTCAACGAGTGTGGTGGCGATCGAGGCGCCGATCCCGCCCCCAGCCCCTGTGACCAACGCGACCTTGTCGCTCAGTTTTAGATCCATCGCGGTGGCCGGGTTCAGTGGACCGCAGCAAGCCCAAGAATCTGACGAGCCTCCGAAGCGGTGGCGGGGCGGCGGTCGTAGCGCTCGCACGCGGCGGCGATCTTGCCGACCAGTTCGGCGTTGCTCGCGGCCAGCCGGTCGGGCTCGATGCGCAGGTTGTCTTCAAGTCCGGTGCGGCAGTGCCCGCCGGTTTCAAGGCACCACTGGTTGACCTCCCATTGATGGCGGCCGATGCCAGCGGCCACCCACGTTGCGTCGGGCAGCAGGGCCACCAGCTCGGAGCGCAGAAAATCGAAAATCGTGCGGCGTGCCGGCATCGCATTCGGCACACCCAGCACGAACTGCACGTGCGGCTGCTTTTTCACCAACCCTTTTTTCACCAGGTTCGCGGCGCTGTACAACATCGCCAGATCAAACACCTCGATCTCCGGCTTGATGCCGTTGTCGAGCATCGTTTGCGCGAGCCCCTCAACGAAGTCCGGCGGATTCTCGTAGATGCCGACCGGGAAGTTGACCGAGCCGGTGGCCAGCGAGGCCATATCGGGCTTCAGGTGAAGCATCGCAGCGCGCTTGGCTTGCTCACGGCCCCGGCCACCGGTGGAGAACTGCACGATCATGCCCGGGCAATGCTTGCGCACGCCCTCCTGCACGCGACCGTACAACTCGGGGTCGGAGCCGGGTGACTCATCCGGGTTGCGCACGTGAACGTGAACGAGCGCCGCACCTGCTTCGAACGCCTCGTGGGTCGACTCCACCTGCTGCTCGGGCGTCACCGGCACGGCCGGGTTGTCTTTCTTGCGCGGTACCGCTCCGGTAATTGCGACGGTGATGATCACGGGTCGCGTCATGCAACTCCTTGGATGCTCGTGGCAAGTCCGCATTATTGCCCTGCGCTGCCACCGCGTGCAAAGATTGCGAGGCCGGCGGCGATCGTATGTCGGCACTCGTACGCACTGCGGAGACACGCTTGGCTCAGGAACACCTTACGTACGACGACCTGTTGCGCATTGTCGAACTCATCAAGTCGACGGAGCACTTTTCCGAGTTCCGCTTGAAAGTGGGCGAGATTGAAGTCGAACTGCGCCGGCGCAGAGCGGCCGGTACGGTCACGCCGCGTGTGTCACCGGTCGAGGCCAGCAGCGTCGAATCAATGGCTGGTGCGGGTTATGCTGAAAGAGAGCGTGCGTCTGCTGGCGCGGGTGCGACTTGGCCGGAGGGCTCAGTGATCGTCCGCTCGCCGATGGTGGGAACGTTTTATCGCGCATCAGCGCCGGGTGCGACACCGTTTGTCGAGGTGGGCCAAACGGTAGAGCCAGGCACGACCGTGTGCATCATCGAAGTGATGAAGTTGATGAATTCGATCGTGGCAGGCATTACCGGAACAGTCGTGCAGGTGCTGGTGGACGACGCCGCAACGGTAGAGGCAGCACAGCCGCTGATCGTATTGCGATCGATCCCGGCCGGGGATGACAAGATGAGGGTCGAATGAGTCGGCACGCCAACCTGTCAGTCACGGCTCCGCGCTTCGACTTCATCGACGTCACTTTGCGCGATGCGCATCAGTGCCTGTGGTCCACGCGCATGACCACCGCGATGATGACGCCGATCCTCGGCGCCATTGACCGCGCTGGCTATGCTTATATCAACATCCTGGGCGGAGCGGTATTCGATGTGTCCGTGCGCTACCTGCAGGAGAATCCGTGGGACCGGGTCGGCCTGTTGTGCGAGCACCTTGCCACACCGTGCGACGCGCTGACGCGCGCGCAGAGTCTTTACACCTTCGAGCTGTTTCCCGATGACATCGTTGCGCTGAACTCGCACGCGCTGGCGCGCCGTGGCATCAAGGTGCTGACCGTGTACGACGCGCTGAACGACAACCGCAACATCGAATCATCGGTGCGCTCGGGGCACGAGGCCGGCATGAAGGTCAACGCGATGATGACCTACACGCTGTCTCCGGTGCACACCGATGCCTACTACGTCGAACGCACGCGCGAACTGGTGACGCACGCCGCCGACTTCATCTCGATAAAGGATCCCACCGGGCTGCTGACCCCCGAGCGAGGGCGCACGCTGTTCCCGGCGGTCGTGCAGGCAGCCGGCAGCATCCCCGTGCAACTGCATTCGCATTGCCAATCGGGCCTCGCGCCCGAGGTCTACGAGATCGCGATAGAAAGCGGCTTCCGCTTCGGCTACACCGCCACCGAGCCATTGGCGAACGGCGCATCGCTGCCGGCCACCGAAGACGTGCTTGCGCGAGCACGCCGGCTCGGGTTAGCGACGTCGATGAACGACGATGCGCTGGCGGAAGTGGCGAGCTACTTCCACTGGGTGAGCGAACGAGAGGGCAAGCCGCGCGGAGAGATCGCTGCCTACAGCGCCGATCTGTACGAGCATCAGATTCCGGGCGGAATGATCTCGAACCTGCGCTCCCAGCTCGACACGATGAAGCTCGGGCACCGGCTGCCCGAAATCCTCGAAGAAGTGGCGCGCGTGCGGCAAGATCTCGGCTACCCGATCCTCGTAAGCCCGTTCGCGCAGTACATCGTCACGCAGGCAACGATCAACGTGGTGCAGGGTGAGCGCTATAAAGCGATTCCCGATGAAGTTCGAAAATACGCAATGGGTTATTACGGCCGCCTGGCAGCACAGCCCTCGGCTGAATTCCTGGAGCGGGCGAACATCGATCCCTCTGAGTACGTGACCGAGGCGCCGGCGGCTCATCTCGAACCCGCGATTCCGCGTTTGCGTGCCGAGCTCGGACCGGCGGCACGTGACGAAGACGTGCTGCTCGCGGCCTTCTACGATCGCAAGCTGATCGAGCCGTTGCGCAATCCAGCTACGGGTTGCCGCTTTCGCACGACACCGCTGACCGAGCTGGTCGGCTTTCTAGCGGCCCGATCGGATATCGAGTACGCGCGCGTCCGATTTGCAGGCACCGACATGACGATCTCCGCCTGATGGCGCGCACAGCGAAGTATCTTTTTAAGGCCGCGTGGATTTTGTCACGCTGATCGCGGCCATAGCGGTCGCTGCCATCGCGGGTGTCGTGCGCGGCGTAACGGGCTTCGGAGGCGCGATGGTGGCGGTGCCCCCGCTGGCACTGCTGCTGGGACCGCACCTTGCAGTGCCCGTCGTGCTGGCACTCGAGTCGGTGGTTGCGGCGCCGATGCTCATGCGCACGCGGCATCGCGTGCAGTGGCGCGTGATCGGCGCCATCATCGCGGCGGCGTGCGTGACCGTGCCTTTCGGGGCGTTCGTACTGGTCACGACTGAACCGCAACTGATTCGCCAGGCGATCGCGGTCATGGTGATTGTGTTTGCGCTTGTTCTCTTGAGCGGGTGGCGCTACAGAGGTCAACCACGGCTCACGACGTCGCTCGGCCTCGGAGCAGTGAGCGGAGCCATGACCGGCGCGACCAGCATCGGCGGACCGCCGGTGATTCTTTACCTGCTATCCGGCCCGGAGCCGGTCGAGACCACGCGCGCGAACCTGACTTTATACATCGCAGTCACATCGCTCCTGGGCGTCGTCATGCTCTGGTATCACGGCCTGTTCGACACTCGTGCCGCCTGGACATCGTTGTGGCTGGCGCCCGCGTACTACATTGGCCTTCTGTCCGGAGAGCGCTTGTTTCCGCGCTTCAGCGATACCCGCTTCCGCCAGTTCACCTTGCTGTTGCTGATTGCAGTATCGACAGCCATCCTGCTCGTCTGACACACCTGCTTAAACGGCTGCCAGTATGCGGATAGGGCGCGCCGTCGTCCCGCGCACGATCAGCGGTGCAGCCATCTCCTTCAACTGCGGCACCCGCTTGCCTGCGAGCCGCGCGAGCAGACGCTGCGCCGCCGTGCGCCCGATCTCGGCAGAGGGCACGCGCACGGTGGTCAGCCCCGGCGCGAGCTCTGCGGCGAGTTC
>JBGSWY010000290.1:0-9360 GCA_041751715.1 Burkholderiaceae bacterium | reverse complement strand
GGCGCTGCAGCTCGCGGCGACGTCGTGCTGGCAGGCTCGGGACTCGGGCTGGCCATCGTGCGCCGCATCGTCGATCTGCATGGCGCCACGCTGGAAGTCTTCAGCCGCGTCGGCGAAGGAACGCGCTTTTCGGTGCGGTTTCCGCTGCCGCAGCACGAGCGCGTGTGACGCAAACGTCAGCCGTGCACCTCCGTGGGACCGGCGGAAATGGCCGCTGGCGAGCGGATCGACCGAAGCATTAGGCCGCTCTCTGTGGACGGCAGAAAACCAGGCGGTCTTCGGGGCTCCAGATGTCCTCTGGCGCGGAGCGATAGCCTCGCAACCAAAGTACGCCTTCAATGCGACGCAGGTAGACGCCCTTCGGAGTGTCGTCATCATCCGCGAGCCGTTCAGACGCGACTGTTAACGAGCCAGACGGCGCTCGGTGCTCTGAAGGCGGGTGGCCGAGATGCCCTTCAGGCTGATCGAGAAACTGCAGCCTGAGATGCGGGCCGAGCTCGAGTGGACACAGCGTCAGGTCAAGCTCGGCCACTCGCTGATGAATCTGCGCCATGGTGGCGCCCCGCACATATCCGAGATCGGCAACGGCAAGTTCTACGGTCGCGATTGTCGAGATGGCGGGCGACGTAGTGAACTTGCCGTGCGCGAAGAGGTTCCGACCGTATTCGTTGAGTTGGATACCATTGTTCGCAAACTCGGCGAGCAGCTCACTCTTGCTCATGCCTCCCAGGCGAACTGTCCGGGCTACCGTGTGACAGTTGGGGTAGATCACGAACTGAAGGCAGCCGTCAGACGTATGTCAGACACCAGCCCGGCCCGCTAAGCCAGCACCGATCCGCTGGCACTTCATTTCGCCGATCCAGCCGCTTTACGCGTTCCCAGCCGCCGTGTTCGAAGGCGCTCGCCAGGGCTCGCTCCGATTCCTCGTCGCGCATTCCCTCGCAGGGATAGATGGCAACACCGCAGACCCATTGAGCGAGAAATTCGTCGCCACTGCGATTGATGCGAAAGATGCCGCCGTGTCGCACATCGGCCGACGTACCCGTCGTGAATCCTTTCTCTGTCGTCAGGGGAAGGATCAACCGGCCGCCATCGTTCAGCCGATTTAGCCAGTTGTCCGCCGGCCGTGTCGCTCCCGCATTGACATAGATGACGTCGGCACTATCGAAGGCGACGGTTGACCCATCACCAGTGATCACCGCCACGTTAAGGCGGCCAAAAAGATTTCGTGCCGCCGCGTGCGCCAGATCCTCGGCAAATTCAATGGCAGTGACGCGTCCGTCGCGGCCAGCAAGTTCGGCCATGATTGCCGAGTAGTAGCCCGCGCCCGCGCCAATATGCACAACGTGATCACCTGCCCGAATGCCTGCGTACGAAAGCAACTCGGCATGCAGGCGCGGCTGACCATTGTTGATGCGTCGTTCGGGGACAATTCCAATGAGGTCGTCCGTATACAGATGGACCGGATCGGCGCTCGCCGTGTACTTGTAGGTGCCGGTTCGCTGAAATATCGGCCACGGACCGGGGCCCAGGAAGTCCTCGCGACGCACCGTCGCGAATGCATTTTCCAGCCGCTCATCGACAACCTTGGCAAGGACCAACGTCTGCCTCGCATAGGCGCGGCGCACTTCTCGGAGTTCCGCTTCGGTTGCAGGCATGTGGCTTGGTCAGTGCTGAGTGCGGATCACGATCTCGAGGTCCGGGATCCGGCGAATTGTGCCGAGGGCGACCAGGTGAACGGATCGCGGTAGAGCCTTAGTGAGCCGCGGTCCCTCCCTCCTACCAACGCAACAATCGAGGCCCGAGCAGCGCGCCGGCCACGCCGATGACACCGATCCCCGCCACGTACCAGACCGCCAGGAACGGCGACTCCATTTCCGGGCACCGCAGCGCGTAGACCATGGCGCCGATGCCGCCGGCCATCAAACCTCCCGCCGCGCCGGACAACGCCAGGCGCGTGGGCGCCAGGCCGCGCATCACCCAGAAGCTTGCTACAAATGCGGGCAGCGCCAGCAGAGCGATTTCGGGTATGCAGGTGGGCCACGTGTCACCCAGAACCAAATCGACGCGCGCGGCCGGCTCGGCATTCAACAGCGCCACCGCCGCCATCAGCCACAACACCACGAAGGGCGACGCGACCGCGATTGAAGCAATGCCCACGCGCGCGCCGGGCCGCGACAGGCGCGCGGCCATCCACATCGCAGCCATCCCGACAGCGGCCGGAAACAGCAGCTTGAACCAGAACATCGGCAGCAGCGCGGCGGACTCGATGTCGGCCCGCACGCCGAACGCCGCCAGCATCATCGCTGCCGCCAGTGCTAATCCGAACAAGCTGGCGCTCGCGAAGCGATGCTCGGCCGCGTGACGCGGCACCGGACCCGCATCGGCGGACAGCATTTCGATCATGCTTTCGGTCTTCATCGTGATCCCTCGATCTTCGCGGCCATGGTTTTCATGCCGCGATGTATTCCAACCTTGACCGCGGATTCGGACATGCCGGTTAACTGAGCAGCCTCGGCCACTGACAATCCATTCAGCTTCACATGCTGAATCGGCAATCGATGGCGGTCGGGCAAATGTTTCATCAATTTGGCGATATCCCGTCGGGCTTCGCCCGCCTCCCGATCCGACTGCGCGAACAACTGCATCTCATCATCAATCACGTCATGCAATGCTTCACGGCTGGAACGTGACCGCAACAGGTCGATCACCTTGTAGCGCGCAATCGCGTGCACCCATGGCGTCAGCGGCTCTCCGTGCCGGTAGGTATGGCGCTGCCTGTGAACCGCCAGAAGCACTTCCTGCGTGATGTCCTCTACCTCATCCAGGTGCTGATAAAGCCGCTTTCTGAGGAAGGCGCGCAGGTGCGCGGTCAAGTCCCTCAGGAAATCGCCGTACGCAACCGAGTCGCCATCCAGCGCCCGGACCATCAGATCGCGCAATCGCTTCTCGGCGCGCTCGGCTGCTTCCAATGCAGTTCGTTCCATGAAGTCGTTCGGTTACAGGCATCGCCTGCGAGGCATTGTCCCGCTGCCGGAAATCGCAAACGTGTGGGTCGATATCGGGGCTGCACTCTTACATCGTTCACATCACGTCTTTGCGATGTCGCGGCTGTGTAACCGCAGCGCGCGCACGACGAACTATCTCAACACGCAACAATTTTCTTCAATGGCACAAGGCGACGCTTTCCGATCTTGGTTGTGTGCGATTCAAGGTGTCGCCTGTGTCATGGCCAACCGGGAGTGATCTCCCGAACAGACGAAAGGGATCCAAATGAACAAGAGAACAGTTGTTTTCGCAGCGTTACTGGGCGCGCTGGCCGCACCGGCGTATGCCGACGGCTTTCGCTTCGTCGGCGGCGAAGCCGGCTGGGCGTACGTGGGCGCGACGCCGGGCAACACAACGCAGCAGCAGGTCCAACGCGAACGCGGCGACCCGGTTCGCAATACCGTGACGACGGATGGCTGGAAATACGTCGGCGGCGAAGCGGGCTGGCTCTTTGTCGGGCGACAAACCCCAAACACGAACGAGCAGGTGGCCCGCGCGCGCGGTGACTCCGAGCGCAATCTGGTGACGGCCGATGGCTGGCAGCAGGTCGGCGGTGAAGCAGGCTGGCTCTACGCTGGAACACCGACCGAAGCTAGCGCAATGACGGCGCGTGCAAGCACCTCGCCTTCGAGTGCAATCCAGTGACGACACGATCGCGGCGGCGCTGCGTCGGCGCGATCGACCCACTGGCGCGCGGCACTTAGCGTGATGGTCGATGGCCGGCGCGCGGCGGCCGCGCAGCTTCAGCTATCACTTGACCAGGCGCGTCGCCGGGTATTGCGAGTACCAGCCGAACCAGAATGCGCGGTGCGCCGGAAAACGAGCCAGCTTCTCGTTACGAGGTCCGACAAGACCGTCTTCCTGCACCTTCCAAAGGCGCCCCTCGCGATCGCGCGCGCTGGCGTCGCCATCCCAGGTGGCAAAGCCGACGCCGCCGGCTGCGTAAACGCGGTTGGCGCCGCTCTTGTCGGTCAGCACGACGAACGCCTCGCGTCCGATGCGATCGTGATACACGGGCGTCTTCGCAAGAAACGCCGCGTCGATGGCGAGTTGTTCTTCCGGCGGCCCGGCGCTGCGTAACGCGAGCACTTCAGCCTTGTTCAACAGCCGATCGTCCACCTTCGGCACGTTGAACATCAGGCGGTCGGTGTCGAAGTATTCGCGGTACGCGACGCCTTCGCCGTAGTCGCGCCGGTGCCCGGTGTCGAGCGACAACACCAGCGTGTTCGGATGCCGGCGCCGCCATTCTTTCCAGGTCGTTGTTACCACGTGCAGCGTCTTCAGTTCGATCCCTCGCCCGACCAGCGGGCCGACCACGGGCGTGCCGCTCAATGTCGACCATAGCGACTGGGTCGCATGGTCGTACATCAGCTTGTTCGATCGATACAGAAAGCCGCTGGTGCCCAGCTCATGGTGCACGCCGCTGACCGTTGCGTCGTAGACGATCATCGAGCCGCACAGCGTGCAGTACACGCCATTCACTTCGAGGCCTCCAATCCTGTCCTTGACCATCTCGTGCCAGGCCAGAATCCGCTTCGGATAGGCGCGCACGTCGCCGTTGATCGCGACGCCGAACACGACGTTGTCGTCGTCCAGGTACTTCGCTTCGCTGGCGCGGATCATTTTCGGATTCTTCAGCGGCGGAATGCCGTCGCGCCGCACGCCGCCCCAGCGAATCTCGTCCAGGCGGATCTCGGTTTTCGGACGATCGTCGAAATATTCGCGAAAGCGCGGATCGATGTCGGCAAAGAACCTCGCAAGAAACTCCGAGTAATCGGGATGGTGGCCCGGATCGAACGACCATAGCCACCGATACATTGCGTTGGCGTCGTTGCCGAAGGTGCGGTCCGCCACACGTTCCAGCAGTCCGATCACATCGGCCTGAACGCTCCGATGCTCGATCCAGCCCACCATCTGAATCAGAATCGCCGCGTACGAAGGCTGCCAGGTCCAGCTGATCTCACGCAGCGCTGCGCGAGCGGTTTTTTCGTCGCGTTCCAGCAGACGGTAAAAAGTCGAAAGCGGCACAAGGCGCTGCGCATCTTCGGTCGAACGGGTCACCGACGGCTGAGTCGGTGTCGGACGTGTGGCCGCATCGGCGGAGCCTCCAAGCATGACGACAAGCGCGGCGGCGAGTGCCGTCAAACCGGGACAGCGAAACCCTGGCAACGAACCCATCTCACTCCTCCTGCCGATGCGAACTGTCGCCTAAGTCGAACGGAGGCCGTGCCGATTACAGCGCGGCAAACAAGCTCCGGCACTCTGCGCTGGCGCAACACCGTTCGTGTTCGATCTAGAAACGGCGTTAGTCGCCGACTTCTCGTGAGATAAGGCGCTTGCCCCGGCTGGCAGCATGCGCTCGTTGCGGCACATGATCGGTCGTCCCGGTTGACGCTACCCGCGGGCGGCGCGCATCGCGGTCACATCTCGATCATCGATGCCGATCTACCATTGCGTTCGGTTCTTTCACCTCGCATGACGCTTGTCCGGACTCGTTCATTGGTCGCACTGCTGCTGTGCGGTCTTTCAATCCTTGCCATAGCCTCGCCTTCCAGAGCGGAGTCACAGCTCGCGCCGGGATTCGTCGACCGATCGCTGCGCAACGGGATCGATCAGTTCAACGAGCAGCGCTCGTCGATCGGCGCCGCCTCATGGCTGACGTCGCCGGATGAGTCGCGCGCGCTGCGCGTGCAGAGCATTCACTTCAGTGACGGTGCGGGATGGAATGCCCTCGGGGCGAAAGTGTCGGCGCTTTATCGCAAGAACGCGCTGTCCGGCGCGGCGAGAACCCAGGTCGAGCTGGCACTGATGAGCGCGCGCGGGCGCGAGCGTTTCACCGGCGAGGCGAGTTACGCCTGGCGCCTCGCACCCTCAACGGCAATTGAAGTGCTCGCGGCTTCGGATTGGGTCGACACGCCGCGCGCTTTCGACGATGGGCTGACGTCGAAGTACATCGGAGCAACGCTCGAACAACGGCTGCTGCCGGGGCTGACCGCCGCCGCATTGGCCGGCTATCAACCGATCTCCGATGGCAACGTGCGCACGATCGCCAAGGGGCGCCTGAACTACGAACTGTTGCCTGAGCTCGGCCTGTCGTTGCAAGCTGGCTATCGTGCGCTGGAATCCAATGGCCGCGAGGTCGCAGACCTCTACTTCAATCCGGAAACCCTGGAGGAGAAGACCTGCGGAATCACCTGGCGCCGCAGCTTCGCCGAGGTTCGCCTGGAGGCCGAAGCGCGCTATGAAGAGAAAATTCTGGAAGGCATCGAGCACGCCGGCATGAGTGTGACCTTCGGCTTCGCTGCTCCGCTCGCGATCCTCGTCAGCGAGATGCCTCAGGGAAGCCGCTTCACCCTGCGCGGGCAGTACTCGGGCGCAACCGAAACAGGGGTGCCCAGTCCCGCGGGCATCCGTCAAATTTCGTTGAGTGTCGAGTTGCCTCTGTGAACACGACCTCCGCGGAACGGCGGCGGGTCGCGATATCGCCTACGTCAGCTTGGCAATCGCCAGCTGCAGCCACTTGATGCCCTGCCGTCCAAAGTTGACCTGCGCCCGCGCGTCGTCGCCGCTGCCTTCGAGGTTGATGACCACCCCCTCGCCAAATCGCGCGTGATTGACCGACTGACCGATTCGAAACCCGTGTGTCGGCTTCGCGCGCGTTACGGCGGTCGAGATGGCGGATGCCAGCCCGGCATCGTGCCATTGGCCGAAACGCCCGCCGGCGCCCACTCGCGTGCGCGGCGTCAGCCATTTGACGGCACCCTCCGGCAGCTCCTCTAGAAAACGCGACTTGATTCCATAACGCGTTTGTCCGTGCAGCATCCGGCTCTGCGCAAAGCTGATGTAGAGCCGCTGCCGCGCGCGCGTGATCGCGACGTACATCAGGCGCCGTTCTTCCTCCGGGCCGCCGGCTTCGTTGATGCTGTTTTCGTGCGGAAACAACCCTTCCTCGAGGCCGGTAACGAACACTGCAAAAAATTCGAGCCCTTTGGCTGAGTGCACCGTCATCATCTGCAATGCATCCTGCCCCGCCTCAGCCTGGTTGTCGCCGGCTTCCAGCGATGCATGCGACAAAAATCCGGCGAGCGGCGATGGCAGGGCCGTGTCAGCCTCGCCCTGCACACCGGGTGTACTCGCGGCATAGCCTTCTTCCATCACGAACGCCGCCGCGGCATTGACCAGTTCATTCAGATTCTCGATCCGCTCCTGCCCTTCTTTCTCGGCCTGATAGTGCGCGATCAACCCGCTCTTATGAATCACCGCATCGACGATCTCCGAAAGCGGCAAACCATCGGTGTCACCCCGCAACGTTTCAATCAGCCGGACGAACGCGGTCAGATTGGCGCCGGCCTTGCCGCTCATCGCACCGACCGTCGCATACAGCGACTGCCCGCCGGCGCGCGCGGCGTCGGTCAGTTGCTCCAGCGTGCGCGCACCGATTCCGCGCGGCGGAAAATTCACGATGCGCAGGAACGCGGTGTCATCGGCCGGGTTCTCGATCAGGCGCAGATACGCGAGTGCATGCTTGACTTCGGCACGCTCGAAGAAGCGCAACCCGCCATAGACGCGATACGGAATCGCCGCGCTGAACAGTGCGTGCTCGATCAGGCGCGACTGCGCATTGGAGCGATAAAGGATCGCCATCTCGCTGCGGGAATGACCTTCGGCGATCAGGCTTTTGATCTCCTCGACCAGCCAGGCCGCCTCGTAGCCGTCGGTCTGCGCTTCGAAAATGCGCACCGGCTCGCCCTCGCCGGCGTCGGTCCATAGATCCTTGCCCAGCCGGCGCTGATTATTGGCGATCAGTGCATTGGCCGCATTCAGAATATGTCCCGCGGAGCGATAGTTCTGCTCGAGCTTGATCAGGTTGCCCACGCGGAACTCGCGCTCGAAGTCCGCCATGTTGCCCACATTGGCGCCGCGAAACGCGTAGATCGAGTTATGCGTGATGATGCCGTTGGCCACGAAGTTGTGGGAGTCTTCGACGTCGAGGTCGTAGAAGGTGCGCGACTCGGGTTCATGCAGTTCCACTTCGCGCACGATGTCGTAGGTGCCCTTCGCATCGGCCACCGCCATGCCGGCGCGCACGTACTGCGCCTGAATCAGCGGCAGGTAGCCCTTGCCGAGCCGCGCGCGCTGGATCAGGCGTCCGCCCAGAATGGCGCGCAGGCGCGATGCTTCGGTAACCGCGTCGCCGTATTCCCGGCGCCAGAATTTCGCCACCCACCCGCCCTTCCCTTCGGTGATCGGCTTCATCACGAAGCCCGCCTGGACTGCCTGCTGCATCGCCGGCTCGTTGCAGGTGCGCGCATAAATCCGGTGATCTGGCTTGGCGCGACGCGAGTCGCTGATCATGCTGACGATCACGTCGCCTTCGTCGCCGAACGACGGGCGACGCCGATCGTCCGGATGTTCGAACGCAAGACCCCGATCGGCCAGCAGCCACTTGGCGGCGCGCTCGGTGTTCAACTCGAAGAATTCGCGCGGAACCCCGGGCTCACCCTTGCGCTTGCGGCCGGCGGTAAACGCACGCACCGGCAGCCCGTACTTCAGCGACATGATGGCAAGGTCCTCGTGCGCCTCGATCGCTCCCTCGTACGTGCCGATGATCCAGATCTGTTCTCCGCCTTCCTTGCGTGCGCGGTGGCGAAAGCCCGGCGGCAAATACTTGCTGTGCCGCGCGCGCCGATGGCCCGAGACGGCGAGCCGGTAGCCGACCCCCGGCTTCATCATCATGTAGAGAAAAAAACGCGCCGGCATGTGGCCGACCGCATAGCCGGCAAAGTGCACATGCTCGGGCGTCGTCGTCAGCGTTCTGCCTTTCTGCGTACGAATCGTGACGAGCCGCGTTTGTTCGGTGCGATGGTGCACGCGCCAGACGCGTGATGAACCCATCTTGCCGCCGCCAATGCATGACTTGACGATGTTGCCAACACGAATCTCCTGCACCGGCCTGACCGTTCCGTCACCCATCATGACTTCGGTGCCGGCAACGACGCATTGATCATCGTCACCCACCGCGAACACCGCGCTGCCCTGGCGCGCGAGCTGCTTCAGCCACGCATACTGCAGCCGGTTGGTGTCCTGGAATTCATCGACCAGGATGTGGCGGAAGCGCTGCTGGTAATGCTCGCGCAGGATTTCGTTGCGATCGAGCAGCTCATAACATCGCAGCAACAACTCGGCAAAATCCACCACGCCTTCGCGGTTGCACTGCGCGTCGTACAGCGCATACAGCTCGACGAACCTGCGGTTGAAATCGTCGTTGACTTCGACCGCGCCGGCGCGCAGCCCCGCCTCCTTTGCATTGTT
>JBGSWY010000289.1:0-2058 GCA_041751715.1 Burkholderiaceae bacterium | reverse complement strand
GTACTCGATCGACGGGCTGCGTTCTGCCTGGACCTACGAAGACGCATTCCGGCAGGAGATCTGGCTGGCGGCGTTGATGATTCCGCTTGCGCTGGTGTTGCCGCTGGCGCTGATCGAAAAGATTCTGCTGATCGGCGTGGTAGTACTGGTGCTGATTGTCGAGCTGCTTAATACGGGTATCGAAGCCGCAGTCGACCGTGACAGCCTCGAAATAAATCCGCTCGGCAAGCGCGCCAAGGATATCGGCAGCGCAGCCGTGATGCTGTCGCTGGTGCTGGCGGGCGGTACCTGGCTCTCTATTCTCGCAGCGCACTATCTGTAGCGCTTGGTCTGTCGCTCTCCCGCTAGACTTTCGCGTTTTTGGAGGTCCAGCAAAGTGTCCGGGCTTTTCGAGTCCAGCCTGAAGTCTTTGCCGCTCGTCTATCGCGGCAAGGTGCGCGACAGCTACGCCGTGGGCGGCGACCGGTTGTTGATCGTCACCACCGATCGGTTGTCCGCATTCGACGTCGTAATGAGCCAGCCGATTCCGGACAAGGGAAAGGTGCTCAATGCCATGTCCAACTTCTGGTTCGAGAAGCTCGCGCATGTCACCGCGAATCACTTGACGGGCATTGCGCCCGAGTCAGTAGTGGCCGCTGACGAGCTGGATCAGGTGCGCGGCCGCGCTGTGATCGCGATGAAGCTGAAGCCGTTGCCGGTCGAGGCTGTTGTGCGCGGCTATCTGATCGGCTCCGGTTGGAAGGACTACCAGCGCACCGGCTCGATCTGCGGTGTCGAGCTGCCTGGCAACCTCCGGATGGCCGGCAAGCTTCCGGAACCGATCTTCACGCCGGCCAGCAAGGCCGAGCTCGGCACGCACGACGAAAACATTTCGTTCGAGCGGACCAAGGAGATCATCGGCGCGGAACTGGCCTTTCAGATTCGTTCGCTGAGCCTCGCTCTGTACATCGCCGCTTCCGAATACGCTGCGACGCGCGGCATCATCATCGCCGATACCAAGTTCGAGTTCGGCATCGACGTTGACGGCAAACTGCGATTGATGGACGAAGTATTGACCGCCGACTCTTCGCGCTTCTGGCCGGCCGATCAGTATGAAGAGGGATCGTCGCCGCCGTCGTTCGACAAGCAGTTCGTGCGCGACTGGCTGGAAACGCAGGACTGGGGCAAGGTGCCGCCGCCGCCGGACTTGCCGGGTGACATCGTCGACAAGACGGCGGCGAAGTATCGCGAGGCATTGTTGCGGCTGACCGGCGAGACGGTGGATCGCTGATCCGTACAATCGCGCGTTGCGTCAACGGTAATCCACAACATGAAACGTGACGGTCAGATGGCGCCGCTGGTCGGGGTGCTGATGGGCTCGACTTCCGACTGGGACGTGATGCAGCACGCCTGCGAGGTGCTGAAGCAGTTCGGTGTGCGATTCGAATCGCGCGTGGTCTCGGCTCATCGCACGCCGGATGAGATGTTTACCTACGCCGAAGAGGCCCGTGAACGCGGACTCAAGGCGATCATCGCGGGTGCCGGCGGCGCGGCGCATCTGCCGGGCATGCTGGCCTCGAAGACGCTGATCCCGGTGCTCGGCGTGCCGATCCCTTCCAAGTATCTGCGCGGAGAAGACTCGCTGCTGTCGATCGTGCAGATGCCGCGCGGCGTGCCGGTCGCCACGTTTGCGATCGGCGAAGCGGGCGCTGCCAATGCGGCGCTGTTCGCAGTAGAGATGCTCTCGATGCAGGATGGCGAGCTCGCGATGGCGCTCGCGCAATACCGTGCGACGCAAACCGAAAAAGCGCGCAACATGACCTTGCCGCTATAGAAGACGGACGAAAGTGCAAACCTACTTTCGTCCGATTGGCTAGCGCGAAATCGCTGGCGGAGCCAGACGATTTCGCGGATGCAACCACATGGCGCGGCGATTCTCTGGCGGCGCGGCTAACGTCATCAATCATCGTACGTGACTACCAGTATTCCGCCGGGTTCGTGGCTCGGGCTGCTCGGCGGCGGACAGCTCGGCCGCATGTTCTGCATGGCGGCGCAATCGCTCGGCTACAAGGTGTGTGT
>JBGSWY010000288.1:0-1884 GCA_041751715.1 Burkholderiaceae bacterium | reverse complement strand
TCGACATCGTGCGCGGCGATCGTCGCAGCGGTAACCGGCAGCCGGTCACCGGCCCCGGCGGCGCGCGCGATCTGGTCAAGCCGTTCGACTTCATCGGCACCAAGACCTTCACTTCGGTCGCCGGCTACGAGGCGTACGCCGCGCAGAGCATTCACACGGTCACCATCCCCGACTGCGCCACGCCCGGCAAGGTGTTCGTCGGCCAGCGCAAGGATCCGTTCGTGGTCGCGCTCGGCAAGACTTTCGACCTGCTCAACCTGAATCCGCTGGCGGTCAGCGGCGGCGTCGATGACCTGGCCGACAAGAACGTCACCAGCATCGTGATGGAGGTGCCGGTCGCGTGCCTGACGGCGGGCGCTGATCCGGTGATCGGCGGCTGGACCACGGCCAGCCTGCGCCAGGGCCGGTTGTTGAACGGCACACCACCCTCCGGCCACGCGGTCGCGGCCAAGGAAGGCGGCGCCTGGGTGCAGGTATCGCGGCTCGGCATGCCGCTGGTCAACGAAGTCGTGATCGGGCTGAAGGACAAGGACAAGTTCAACTCGTCGAAGCCGAAGGATGATGGCCAGTTTGCCGACTACGTGACGAATCCGACGTTGCCTGCGCTGGTGGAGATTCTGTTTACATCCGCCGGAGTGCGCGCACCAACCAATTTCCCGAGGCAGGATCTGGTTACGGCCTTTCTCACGGGCGTCACGGGGCTGAATCAGCCGGCTGGTGTAGTTGCGTCCGAGATGCTGCGCCTGAATACCTCGATCGCTCCGCTGCCGAAGGGCTCGCAGAACCCGCTCGGCGTGCTGGCGGCTGACAATGCCGGTTTCCCGAATGGCCGCCGCCCCGGTGACGATGTGGTCGATATCTCGCTGCGCGTCGCAATGGGCGTGCTGTGCACGTTGAACATGCCGGCTGCCTTCGGTTGCGTGCCTGCGGACGCTCCGTCGGGCGCGCTGGCTTACACCGACAACGGCACCAATACGAGCGACGCGATGTTTTCCGCCGCGTTTCCGTACCTGATGACGCCGATTCCCGGCGCGCAGTGAGGAGCCGACATGAAACCCCCTTTCCGATTCAAATCGCTGGTGACCGCATGCGCGTTCGCGATGCTGCTGGCAAGCTGCGGCTCATCGTCGGATGATTCGACGCCCATTCCGACCATTCCGACTCCGCCACCGGTCGACACAATGGCGGTGGAAGACGCAGCAGCGTCGGCCACCGTGGCCGGCTTTATCGCTTTTATTCAGGCGCTGATCGCGTCGATGACACTGGAGACCAATGAGCCACGCAATATCGGCGGCATCACGCCGCCGGTGTCCGAGACTGCGGAGCCAGCGGCGATCTAAGCTTGTCAGCTTGAGCATTTGCAAGCAGGCGCCCGGCATGATGTGCCGGGCGCTTTTCGTTCTGCTCTGCTCGTCATCGGCCGGCGTGTGGGCGAGCGAGCCCGCACGCGTTCCGGCGCGCGATGAAGTGGTCGAGACGCAGTTGCTGCCACGCGCGGTCAAGCAATCGGTGCAACGACTCGAGCGCAGCAGATCCGATGGCGGCAAGGCGGTGCCTGAGCTGCCTGCCACGCAGCGGATCGACAACGCACGGCGCCTGATCCAAGCCGGCCGCGCAAGCGGCGATCCACGCACGCTCGGTTACGCCGAAACCATGTTGGCCGGCATGCCCGACACCGGTCCGGCCGGCGTCGAATCGCTGGTGCTGCGAGCCACCATCGAACAGAGCCGGCATCGGTTCGATGCCGCGCGCGCCCTGCTCGACCGTGCGATAGAACAATCGCCGACACACGTGCAGGCGCGGCTCACGCGCGCCACGATCGCGCATGTGCGCGGCAATCTCGACGTGGCGCGCGCCGATTGCGACGCGCTGCACGCAACGTCG
>JBGSWY010000287.1:0-1591 GCA_041751715.1 Burkholderiaceae bacterium | reverse complement strand
CACCGTCAGCTCGCCTGCCTCGCCAAGAAGAACCGGATCACCGGAAGGATTGACCAGCCGCACCTCGGTATTCGGCACCGGAATGCCGATCGACTCGGGTTTCTGAGTGCCAGTTAGCGGGTTGAAGCTGATCACCGGGGATGCCTCGGTCAGCCCATAGCCTTCGGCGATCCTGGTTGCTGTCACGCGCTCCCAGCGCTGGGCCACAGCGTGCTGCAGCGCTGCGCCACCGGCGACCGCGGCCTTCAGGTGCTTGGGCGGAAACGCGGTGAACCACTCTTCGTTGAGCAGCGCGTTGAACAGTGTGTTGACGCCGCTTACCCAGGTGATCGGATAGTTCTCGAACGCGCGCTGCAGGTTGCCGATCGGCCGCGGGTTCGGCGCCAGCACATTGCGCGCACCAACCGCGTAGAAGCAGAGCAGATTGAAGGTGAACGCAAAGATGTGGTACAGCGGCAGGGCAGTCAGCACGACCTCCTTGCCGATATCGATATGCGAACGACCCATCGCGAGCGCCTGATCGACGTTCGACAGCAGGTTGCCGTGGGTGAGCATCGCCCCCTTGCTCACCCCGGTGGTGCCGCCGGTGTACTGCAGCACGGCGAGCGTGTCATGCCCGCATTCCTGCGTGTAGGCGGACACCTCGATCCGCTTGGCCTGCTTCACGCGCGCGCCTTCTGCCAGCGCCCGTTCCAGCCGCACATGGTCGACCGTGATGGCCGGCAGGGCGCGGTTCCAGATCTTCATCACCGAGCGGATGACCGCGCGTGGCACGGCCGGGAAGAACTGCGGCACCTGGCAGACGATGATCTTCTTGAGTTGCGTGGTCGACGTCATGCCCTGCAGCTTGTTGGCAAACATGTCGACGATCACCAGTGCCTCGGCACCGGAATCGCTGAGCTGATGCGCCATCTCGGTCGGCGTGTACAGCGGATTCGTGTTGACCAGCACACAGCCCGCCTTGAGCACGCCGAAGGCTGCGACCGGATACGCGAGGCAGTTGGGCGACTGCAGCGCGACGCGCGCGCCGGGCGCCAGCCCCACGCACTCGCGCAGATAAACGGCGAAGGCGTCCGAGTGCCGCGCGATCTGCGCGTACGTCAGCGAGCCATGCATGCCGTTGGGCATACAGGTGGAGAACGCGGTTTGCGTGGCAAAGCGAGTGTCGGAATCGCGAAGCAGCTGCGCCAGATTCGCGTGGGGCGGCGGCGGCAGATCCTTCGCAATGGCGTCGCCGTATTGACTCACCCACGGCTTGCGGTCGTAGACCATCGCATCCTGAGGCACGGCGTCTCCCTGCTCGCGGATCGGCGGCCCTGTTCACACCGAAGGCGATGATTGTGCGGATCACCGGCCGAGGCCGGTACGGGGCTTTCCCATGAATCTATAGGGATCAGCGCTTGCCGTCCATCCGCCGCTGGCGTCGACGCTGCTTAAGCTGAGCGCGAAATTGTGGTGGCCAAGGACGGAATTGAACCGCCGACACAAGGATTTTCAGTTTGTCGGTGAAGTCTTATGCCTCTGCCACTTAGTCCTAGCGGAGCGTAACTGCCCCTAGGGTAGGGCACTCTGACGATCGTAGTTGAACGAA
>JBGSWY010000286.1:0-2581 GCA_041751715.1 Burkholderiaceae bacterium | reverse complement strand
GGCTGGCCGGTCTGCGCATCCCGGCCGCCGGGGTAGCCGGCCTCTGCCAGCAGTTGCTTTGCCACCTCGATCGATTTGCGTCTCGGCTTGCCGTCGACGACGTCGTACACCACTCGGTTGATCGCATCTCTGCGAAAGCCGAAGACCTCCGGCGGCACCGGGCTCATTGCGGGCACACCTGCCGCCTTGCTTTCGAATACGCGCACGAATTCCTCCCAGTCGATCGCGATCGACAGCGCCTGCCGCAGCTTGCGGTTGCGCACCTGCTGCTCGGGCGTCTTGCCTTTGCCGATCACCGGGTCCCACCAGTTGAATCCCAGATACCAGTTCGAAATCTCCAGCGTGCGCGGCATCTGGATGCCGCGCTCGGCGAACAGCTGTGCGACCTCCGCGGAGTTCTTCGCGTCGTAGTCCAGATCCTGCAACCAGTCGAAGCGCGACACGTCCGGGTTGTCGTAATAGCCCTGCATGAACTTGGTCTTCTGCGGAATTTTTTCCTTCTCGAGCGTGAACACGATGCGATCGATAAAAGGCATTGGTTTGCCGCAATCGGTGGTGAGTCCAGCCGCCTGATCCGCGGCTTCCCCCTCGCACGGGTACGGCTCGCCGCGAAAGTTCGGATTGCGCGCCAGCACGTGGCGGCGGTTGACCTGCGATTCGGTCAGCATGAACGGGCCGGTGCCGACCGGCCAGTCGTTCATCGTCAGGTTGTTGTCGGCCATGCCGGGCTGCGAGTAGAACTTCTCGACCTCCCACGCCACCGGCGCGAAGAACGTCATCGTCAGCCAGTACTTGAACTGCGGGTACTTGCCGTTGAGCCGGATGCGCAACGTGTGATCGTCAAGCGCTTCGGCGCCCGGAAATGGGTATTGGCGGAAGTCGAGGAACGGCAGGCTCCGGTCGCTCAGCGGCTGGCCGTTGCGCAGCTTTTCATCGGCCGCGCTGATCTGCTCGCCGTACTCTTTCAGTCCCAGGATGTGCTCGGCCATCGGCGAAAACGACGGTGACTTGATGCGTGTGGTCGCCAGCCGGCGGATCGCGTAGACGTAGTCGTGCGCGGTGAGTTCGCGCGTGCCCTGGTGCTCGAAATCGAACGGAGTGCGCTTGCCGCCGACTTCGCCGCCGGTCATCGCGTGATAGCGGTAATTGCCTTGCGCATCCATCGCAAAAGCAGGGTGCGGCGAGAACCTGATTCCCTTCTTGATCCGGATGTCGTAGATCGACTCGGCGATCTCCGGACCTGGCGCATCGGCCGGCAACTCGCTGCCGTTTTTGTCCAGGTAGCGCGGCGTGGCGACGGCTTCTGCCGCACGCGGTGCCACTTCATACGGCCGCTTCAGATAGTGGAAGTGATACGGCGGCTCGTAGATCGAGTAGGTGAACTGCGTCTCATCGAGCGAATACGAAGCGGTCGAGTCGAAGTACTTCGGTGAGCGTTCGGGAAAGGCGGTGAAGAATGTGTTGGTCTTCTCGGCGCCGGCTGCGTGCGGGCTGTTGGTGATGCGGTCGCAGCCGGCTGCGACCAGCGCGATCGTCAAGAAACACACCAAACGCATTGCTTGTTTCCCCTGGCCCCTTGTGCGCCGCGCGCGATTCTAGACGCGGTGTGGTCGAGGCAAGCGGCCCTTATACTGCGCTGCACGCGCAAACCCTGCAAACCTCGTGCCAAAACCCTTTACCTGGACCATCCGCGTTTACTACGAAGATACTGACACCGGCGGCGTTGTCTACTACGCCAACTACCTGAAGTTCTTTGAGCGCGCCCGCACCGAGTGGTTGCGTGCTGCCGGCTTCGAGCAGCAGACAATGGCCGACCAGCTTGGATTGCGCTTCGTCGTCACGCGCATCGAGTGCGATTACAAACAGCCGGCTCGGCTCGACGATGTGCTCGAGCTCGATGTGCGCGTGGCGCGCGCCGGCGGCGCGTCGATCGTGTTCGATCAGACCGCCCGGCGCGGCGCCGAAGTGCTGGCGACGGCACGGGTGCGCGCGGGCTGTATCGAATCGGACCGCTTTACGCCGGCGCGGCTGCCGGCTGCGCTGCGCGCAGCGCTTGATTACATACCTGAGCTCAACGCATGACACCGACCGCCGACCTCTCGATTCTCTCGCTGATCCAACAGTCGACGCTGGTCGTTCAGCTGGTGATGATCCTGCTCGCATTCCTTTCGATTGCCTCCTGGACCGCAATCTTTCAGAAGGGCTTTTCAGTCCGGCGTGCCAAGCGCGACACCGAGGAATTCGAGCGGCAGTTCTGGGGCGGGGCCGAGCTGGCGCGGCTGTTCGAGCTGGCGTCGAATCAGCGTCGCAAAACGGGCGCGCTCGAGCGCATTTTCGAAGCCGGCATGAGCGAGTACCTGAAGTTGCGCGGCCGCGGCGAGGCGCTCGCCATGCTCGACGGTGCGCGACGTGCAATGCGCGCTTCGTATCAGCGCGAGATGGATACGCTCGAGGCGCGGCTTAACTTTCTGGCTTCGGTCGGCTCGGTCAGCCCCTATATCGGTCTGTTCGGCACGGTGTGGGGAATCATGCACGCGTTTACCGGTCTGTCGAATCTGCAGCAGGCCAATCTGGCGAGCGT
>JBGSWY010000285.1:0-7919 GCA_041751715.1 Burkholderiaceae bacterium | reverse complement strand
GCCTTCGGCACATTCGCTCTGGCGCACGGCCCGGTCCTCGCCCAGGACAACAAGCCGGAGCCGATCAAGGAAGAAGTGAAAAAAGCGGACGCTGCGAAAAGCGAAGCGAAAAAGAGCGAACCGAAGAAGGACGCCAAGAAGAAAGTAAAAAAGGGCGGCTGCTAGCGCCTTGAGGTCCTGAAAACAAACGGCCACTTTCGTGACCGTTTTCATTGATGCCCCAGTACCGGATGCGGCCGATAAGGCGCCGCGAGTGCCGCGATGTCGTCCGCACTCAGCGAAATGTCGAGCGCGGCCACCGCCTGTTCGATCTGCCATGGCTTGCTCGCGCCGACGATCGGCGCGCTGACACCGGGCTGGTGCAGCAACCACGCGTAGGCCAGCGTCGCATTCGAAATACCCTTTTGCTGCGCCAACGCGCCGAGCGCGGCAGCGACGGCGTGGTCAGAATCCTGGTAGTAGTACTTCTGCGCGATGTCGTCGGTTTGCGCCCGCGATGTCGCGCCGGCCGCCTTCTCCTCGCTGGGACCGCGGGCACGATTACCTGCCAGAAAGCCGCGCGCCAGCGGACTCCATGGCAACAATCCGACGCCTTGATCGCGACATAGCGGAATCACTTCGCGTTCTTCCTCGCGATACGCGAGGTTGTAGTGATTCTGCATCGACACAAAGCGCGTCCAGCCGTACTTCTCCGCGGAGTGCTGCATCTTGGCAAACTGCCATGCCCACATGCTGGAAGCGCCGAGATAGCGCACCTTGCCCGCGCGCACCACGTCGTGCAGCGCCTCCATCGTTTCCTCGACCGGCGTGGCGGAGTCATAGCGATGCAGCTGATACAGATCGATGGTATCGATGCCCAGCCGCTGCAAGCTCGCATCGACCGCCGCGAAAATGCGCTTACGCGACAGTCCGCTCATGTTTGGACGCGCTACCGGCTTCGGCGCTGTCGCCTGGCCGCCCTTGAACGCAAGATCGACAGGAAAATAGAGCTTGGTCGCGACCACGATCTCATCGCGGATTGCGTATTCGCGCAACAAGCGGCCGGTGATCTGCTCAGACATGCCGGCCGAATACATGTCGGCGGTGTCGAACAGATTGACACCCAGCTCCACCGCGCGTTGCACGATCGGCCGTGCCGCATCTTCGCCCAGAATCCACGGCCGCCACTCGGGCGTGCCGAATGTCATCATGCCGAGCGCGATGCGCGAAACTCTCAGGCCGCTGTGGCCGAGATTGATGTACTTCATCGAGTGATTTTCATCCTAGCCCCAGCAACCGCCCGATCCGCGTCAGATAATCGGTGCCTGCGAACGCGCCGGCCTTCAGATCATCGCCCAGGTCATCGATTTGAGCTCGCACGCCGTGCAATCCGACATGTACGTCGCTGTGCGATGGTTCGGCAGCGCTGAGTGCCGCGCGCAGCTGCTCGACTTCGGCACGCAGCGTATCGACGCTCGCACCGCCTGCGCGCGCTTTGGCCAGATCGCGCTCGAGTTGCTCGACCAGCATTGCAACTTCATCGAGATTGACGGTGCGATTGGGTGGTGCGCTCATCTGGCCTCCTGCCTGTGTGCCGCTCGCTTATACCTCTACTTAACCGAAACCTTACACTCCCCTCACTGAACATGAGCATGACTTCACGCACCGGCGCCCGTTTGCTCGTCGATCAATTACTGATCCAGGGCGTGAACCACGCCTTCTGCGTGCCGGGCGAAAGCTATCTGCCGGTTCTCGATGCGCTGTACGACTCGCGCGAGATGCTGAAGCTGATCGTCAATCGGCACGAGTCCGGTGCGACCTATATGGCTGAAGCGTACGCAAAGCTGACGGGGCAGCCGGGGGTTGCGTTCGTGACTCGCGGGCCGGGAGCGACCAACGCCTCGATCGGCGTACACGTGGCGTATCAGGACTCATCGCCGCTGGTCCTGTTCATCGGCCAGGTCGGCAACGATTTTGTCGAGCGCGAGGCATTCCAGGAGATCGACTATCGCCGCATGTTCGGCCCGATGACCAAGTGGGTCGCGCAGATCGACCGCGCGGATCGCGTGCCCGAGTACGTGGCGCGCGCATTCCAGGTCGCCACCAGCGGCCGCGCCGGCCCGGTCGTGCTGGCGCTGCCCGAAGACATGCAGCCGATGAAAGCGGATGTCGGCGATGCGTTGTGCCATCAGCCGGTGCACGGTGCGCCGAGTGATACGCAGATCGCGGCGTTGCGTCGCCTGCTCGGCCGTGCGCAGCGGCCGATCGTGATTCTCGGCGGATCTGGCTGGACACCGGCTGCGTGCGACAACCTCAAGCGTTTTGCGGAAGCGAACTACCTGCCGGTCGCGTGCGCGTTTCGCTACCAGGATCTGCTCGACAACCGCCATCCGAACTACATCGGCGATGTCGGCGTCGGCATCAATCCGAAGCTCGCGCAGCGGATCAAGGACGCGGACCTGGTGCTGGCGATCGGGCCGCGCCTGGGCGAGGCGACAACGTCGGGCTACACGCTGCTCGAAGCGCCGGTGCCGGCGCAAACACTGGTACATGTGCACCCTGGCGCCGACGAGCTCGGGCGTGTGTTCCAGGCACAGCTGATGATCAACTCGGGCCTGCCGCAGTTCGCATCGCGGCTGTCGATGATGGTGCCGATCGAAGAACCGCCGTGGCGCGAGTCGGTGACACAGGCGCGCGCCGATTGCGAGGCCTGGCAGCAGCGGCCCGCGGTGTATGCGCATGGCGATCCAGCGCTCGACCTCTGGGAAGTGATGCAGATTCTTGCGCGCGCGATTCCTGCAGACTCGATCATTGCCAACGGCGCCGGCAACTTCGCCACGTGGGCGCATCGCTTCTGGCGCTATTCGGGGCTGCGCACTCAGCTCGCGCCGACGGCCGGCGCGATGGGCTACGGTGTGCCGGCCGCGGTGGCGGCGAAAATCAGCGCGCCCGAGCGCTGCGTTGTCGCCTTTACCGGCGACGGTGACTTTCTGATGACGGGGCAGGAACTCGCCACCGCGGTGCAGTACGGCGCAGGTGTGCTGGTGCTCGTATTCAACAACCAGATGTACGGCACGATTCGCATGCATCAGGAGCGTGAGTTTCCAGGGCGGGAGCACGGCACGGCGTTGATCAATCCGGATTTCGCCAAACTGGCACAGGCGTACGGCGGGTTCGGCGCCACGGCGACGACGACCGATCAGTTTGCGACGGCATTGTCACAAGCGTTGTCGTTCATTCGGGAGAAGCGGCTTCCTGCGTTGATCGAGCTCGTGATGGATCCGGAAATCATCACGCCGAACGCCACGCTGTCGGCGATTCGCGCCACGGCGCGACTGCAGCTGTGACGCCAGCCGAGGCGATCGCCACGAACCGGGGCACATGGGACACCTGGGCGCCGCGGCATGCCCGCTCGGACTTCTACGATATCGAGGGATTCAGGCGCGGGCGCGACACGCTGACACCCATCGAAACCGCGCTGCTGCCGGATGTGCGCGGACGGTCGTTGGTGCACCTGCAGTGCCATATGGGTTTCGACACACTGTCATGGGCACGGCGGGGCGCGGTGGTTACCGGCGTCGACTTTTCAGACAACGCGCTGGCGACTGCTCGCGCGCTCGCTGCCGAGCTACATCTTGACGCCCGTTTTATCGAAAGCGATGTCTATGCCGTGCCGGAGACGCTGCCCGAAAGCTTCGACATCGTCTACACGTCTTACGGCGCGATCAACTGGCTGCCCGATCTGGCGGCATGGGCGCACGTCGCGGCAGGACTGCTCTGCCCCGGCGGCCGTCTCGTCGTTATAGATACGCATCCGTTCGCGTGGATGCTTCCCGTAGAGATCGAAACCCCGGCGCTGCCGATTAGTTGCGACTACTTCCGCACCGGAGTCGAGATCGGTGAACAACCCGGCTCGTCTGCGGCGCCAGAAGCGCCGGCGTGTCGCACGGCGGAGTACCCGATCCGTGTCGCCGACATTATTAATTCGATAGCCAATACAGGCTTTCGCATTGAACACTTCGGCGAACATCCGGTGCTCACCTGGCCCGGCTAGCCCTGGATGGAGCGCGACACCGAACATCCGCAGCACTTCTGGCGAATGCCGGCATCGCTACCGGGTTTTCCGCTGCTGTTTCGCTGGTCGCCCGCCGCGACTGACGGGCGCGGAGCGCTTTCGCCTTACTTCTTGAGGCCCTTGGTCAGTAACTCGGCGGTCAGTTCATTCAAACCGACGCCCTTCGTCGTTGCCCGCTCCTGCAACGCCTTGACCAAATCCTGTGGCAGCTTCACCGCAAACGGCACCAGGCCAAGCGCCCGGTCACGGTCACGCTGTGCGCGTCGATCGGGCTGCGGCGCCACTGCGGGGCCAAAGTCGTTGCCGGCCGCGCGCATTTGACTGGTCAGCTTGCTGGCCTGGCGCTTTTCAAGATCGCCGCGTTTCATTCGATTGCTTCTCCAGAGTGCTTTGGCGGCGCATCTTAGCTGGACGATATACCGTGCGATCGGAGTAGAAATCCGGCTCTTCGTTTTCCGCGCACCAGCCCGGAATACCGAGTACGGGCAATGGCATCAGATCGCGCGGCGACACGAGATCGTCGAGCGCAGCGGCCATGCACCGATCGATTTCATCCAGCGATGCGTCGGGCGCAAGCGGAACATGCCACGCATGCGCGGTGATCGCCTTGTAGGGCTGCACCAGTTTTTCCAGCAGCGCATGGCCGAATATCACGGCGCTGATGTCCGTCGTCCATGCGCTGCGTTCGCGTTGAAACAACGCCGGCCAATCGTGCGCGTGTAACGCATCGATCATGTCCGCGCGCCGGGTCACCAATAGCACGGCATTCTCGTCGATCAGGGTCAAAGCATCACGCAGCGCGCCGCGCACGGTTCCCACGCCGTCGCGCGCGATCTCCGCTGACTGCAACCGGTTCAACTGCGCCTTCGAATGCGGCAACTGCAGCCAGATCAACCCATTGAATAAGTCATGCAGATTGGCGCGCGCCGGTATGCGGCCGGTGCGCGCGATGAACGACTCGTACGGCTCGCCGCCGGCCGCATCGCTCTCGACGAACGTGATGCCCTGGCCGCGGAAGTTGCGCGCCCCTCGAGCTTGCGCAGCGCGATCAAGTCCGCCGCGCCAGTCGTCGCTCGTGCAGATTGCGGGGCCGGCTTCATAAATCGACGCGAACCACGGCGCTGACCAATCAACCTTGGTTATTCCCGCAATTTCCACGGCAGCTTTTCGCCGGCTCTCAGCGGCACGATCGTCTGGTCGGCAAACGGAAACTCGGCAGGCAACCTCCATTCGCTGCGCTCCAGCGTGATCGTTCCGGCATTCCGCGGCAGTCCGTAGAAATCCGCACCGTAAAACGAGGCGAACCCTTCCAGTCGATCGAGCGCGCCGGCCTGCTCGAATGCTTCTGCATACAACTCCAGCGCTGCCGCCGCCGTGTAGCACCCCGCACATCCGCATGCCGCTTCCTTGTCGCCCCTTGCGTGCGGCGCTGAATCCGTGCCCAGAAAGAATCTCGGGTTGCCGCTGGTTGCCGCAGTCAGCAGCGACTGCCGATGCGTTTCGCGCTTCAGCACGGGCAAGCAGTAGTAGTGCGGGCGCGACCCCGGCGTGCCATCGGCCGCAAAGAAGATCGAATTGCGATTGAAGAGCAGGTGATGTGCTGTGATCGTGGCGCCTATCGGTGCATCCGCCTCGAGTACGAAGCTCACGGCTTCCCGGGTCGTGATGTGCTCGAACACGATCTTCAGCGCCGGGAAATCGCGCCGCAGCGGAATCAGAACGTCGTCGATGAAGACACGCTCGCGGTCGAACACGTCGACCGAGGTGCGTGTCACTTCTCCATGCACCAGCAGTGGCATTCCGGCCTGCTGCATGGTTTCGAATACACGCGCGCAACCGCGCACATCGGTCACGCCCGATTCGGAATGGGTGGTCGCACCGGCCGGATACAGTTTCACTGCATGCACGATTCCGCTTTCACGCGCGCGTTGTATCTCACTCGGCATCGTGCTGTCGGTCAGATACAGCGTCATCAGCGGTTCGAAGCTACTTCCTGGCGGAACCGCCGCAACGATCCGGTCGCGATAGGCAGCCGCCTGACCTGCGGTCACGATCGGTGGCTTCAGATTCGGCATCACGATCGCGCGGGCGAACTGCCGCGCGCTATGAGGCAGCACCGAGGCCATCGCAGCGCCATCGCGCAAATGCAGGTGCCAGTCGTCCGGCCGCGTGATCGTCAGCGAGTCAATCGTCATGCGGCGATTATCTCAGGGGCTCAGGGGCATAATCGTCCAAGAATGAATTTCGACGATCTCGCAAAGCTGATTCCGAGCGCCGCCTGGCGCCTTGCCGAGGACGACACCGATCCCCAGGAAACACGCGAATGGCTCGATGCGCTGGATGCGGTGATCGCAGCGGCCGGGCCCGAGCGCGCCACGTTCGTGCTTAAACATCTGCTGCAGCACGCGCGCACGCATCGGGTGCCGCTGCCGCAGGTGCTGAGCACGCCCTATCTGAACACCATCGCGCTTGCCGAGCAGGCGCCGTTTCCCGGCAACCTGGACCTCGAGTCACGACTGAGTGCGCTGGTGCGATGGAACGCGCTGGCCATGGTGGTGCGCGCCAACGCCGTGAGCGCGGAGCTGGGCGGGCATATCGCAAGCTATTCGTCGGCAGCAGACCTGTTCGAGGTCGGCTTCAACCACTTCTTCCGTGCCAAGACGAAGTCATCGCGCGGTGACCTGGTTTATTTCCAGCCGCACTCGGCGCCGGGTGTTTACGCGCGCGCATTTCTGGAAGGCCGGTTAAGCGCGGAGCAGTTGAATCACTATAGGCGTGAGGCAACCGGCAACGAAGCTACCCGCGACGCGGCAGGGACCCCGTCGCCCAACAAGATCCGCCCTGCGGATGGGGCGAAAGGTCAAGGCCATACGGGCCTTGGCCTATCGTCCTATCCGCATCCATGGCTGATGCCCGAGTTCTGGCAGTTTCCTACCGGCTCGATGGGACTCGGGCCGCTGCTGGCCATCTATAACGCGCGCTTCCTGCGCTATCTGAATGATCGCGCACTGCTCGACACGCGCGAGCGCAAGGTGTGGGCGTTCGTCGGCGATGGCGAGATGGATGAGCCGGAGTCGCTCGCCGGGCTTTCGATCGCAGCGCGCGAAGGTCTCGACAATCTGGTCTTCGTAGTCAATTGCAATCTGCAGCGGCTCGACGGCCCCGTGCGCGGCAACGGCAAAATCATCAATGAACTCGAAGCGGCTTTCCGCGGCGCCGGATGGAACGTCCTCAAAGTGTTGTGGGGATCCGACTGGGATCCTCTGTTCGCGCGCGACACCCAGATGCTGTTGCTGCGCGCGTTCCATGAAACGGTCGACGGCGAATACCAGAACTTCAAGGCCAAAGGCGGCGCCTATGTCCGCAAGCACTTCTTCGGAAAGTACCCCGAGCTTGTGGAATTGGTGAAGGACTACTCGGATGAGCAGATCGGCCGGTTCCGCCGTGGCGGACACGATCCGGAGAAGGTCTATGCCGCGTACGAAAAGGCCGTGAACCACAAGGGTTCGCCTACCGTAATCTTGGCCAAGACGGTCAAGGGATACGGCCTGGGCGAAGGCGGCGAGGGCCGCAATGCGACGCATCAGCAGAAGAAACTCACCGAGCCGCAGATTCAATACTTTTATCAGCGGTTCGATATGAATATCGCCGAGGAAACAGTCAAGCAGCTCGACTTCGTCCGCCCGGCGGAAGGGTCCCCGGAAGCGGAGTACCTGCGGAAGCGTATTGAGGCGATGGGCGGCCCGCTTCCGGTGCGAACGCCTCGCGAGTACGAGTTCAAGACCCCGGCCCTAGAGGTATTCAAGGAGTCGCTCCAGGGTTCCGGCGGAAGAGCGGCGTCCACTACTTCGGCATTCGTGGCTGT
>JBGSWY010000284.1:0-7367 GCA_041751715.1 Burkholderiaceae bacterium | reverse complement strand
GCAAGTGTGGCAAACTTTTGGCCGCTTCACACCACATTAACAGGGAGAGCGAAACATGAATTTCATCATTTGGTTGGTTGTCGGCGGATTGATCGGTTGGGTCGCCAGCATGATCATGCGCACCGACGGGCAGCAGGGAATCTTTTTGAACATTGTCGTGGGCATCGTCGGCGCCTTTCTCGGCGGCTGGCTGATCTCTCCGCTGGTCGGAGTTCCGACAATCAATCAGAACGCATTCAGCATCGGCGCACTAGTCGTTTCGCTGCTGGGCGCGGTGATTCTGCTGGCCATCGTCAATCTGTTTCGCCGCGGTACCGCACGCTAAAAAGCGTATATCGTGCGAAGGGCGGGCATATGCCCGCCCTTTTTTATTGTGACTGATGTACTGCTCGGTTTGCGGCCGACCAACGACTTCCCGCATCCCGCCCTGCGACAATCGCCTTCGCGATTGCTGCGACCATTGCGGCGCGGTGCACTACGTCAATCCACGCCCAGTGGTCGGCACAATTCCGATATGGGGCGCGCAGGTCTTACTGTGCAAGCGCGCAATCGAGCCGCGCCTTGGCAAATGGACACTTCCCGCCGGCTTCATGGAAGTGGGCGAAACCACCGGTGACGGCGCGGCGCGTGAAACCTTCGAAGAAGCCGGCGCCCGCATCCGGCTGGGACCCCTGTATTCGATGATCGACGTGCCGCATGTGCAGCAGGTGCACATTTTTTTTCGGGCCGAGCTGGTCGACACCGCGTTCAGCATCGGCACCGAGAGTCTCGAAGCGCGTCTGTTCCACGAGCACGAAGTACCATGGGACGAAATCGCCTTTCGCACCGTGTCCACCACCCTGCAGCTTTATTTCGCCGATCGTGCACGCGGCGAGTTCGGCACTCATTTGCGTGCGATCGATGCACACGCAGTCACCGCAACCCCCCTGCCCGATCAAGCAGTGCGCGCATGATTGCCTGGCTGGCGCCCGGTCAACCGTTCCCGCCGCTTTCTGCTGCACTTGATACCCCGAACGGGTTGCTCGCCGCCAGCGCGGAGTTGACCGCGGAGCGCCTGCTGGTGGCCTACCCGCAAGGTATCTTCCCCTGGTATTCGGAGGACGAGCCGGTCTTATGGTGGTCTCCCGATCCGCGCATGGTGTTGTTCACGGATGAACTGAAAATTTCCCGCAGCTTCGCCAGGACGTTGCGCAAGGCCGCGCGGGACCCGTCAATCGAGCTTCGGCTCGATGCAGCGTTCGGCGCGGTCATTCGCGCCTGCGCCGAGCCACGCGACGAAGATGCGCGCACCTGGATCACCGACCAGGTGGCCGATGCGTACATCGAACTGCATCACCGAGGTTTCGCTCATTCGATCGAAACGTGGATCGACGGGCGCCTGGCGGGCGGCTTGTACGGCGTGGCAATCGGCCGGATGTTCTACGGTGAATCGATGTTTGCGCGCGTGGCAGAAGCCTCCAAAATCGCGCTAGCCACGCTCGTGCAACTGCTGCGAGCAGAGCGAGTACGGGTGATAGACTGCCAGCAGAACACGCGACATCTCGCGTCACTCGGCGCACGCGAGATCTCGCGGCGAGAATTCGTTGCACATTTGAAGAGTTCGGTGCGATCACCTTCAATCGACTGGGCAGCGTATGCGAATCGTTCTCTGAATGCGTTGTTAGCAGACTAAAGGCGAGTTCGACTTCAACGGACTGACGTGGCCAATCTCAAGGAGCTGCCCTTCTCGGCGTTGCAGTTTTACGCAACGGCGCCGTATCCGTGCAGTTATCTCGAGCACCGACAGGCGCGTTCGCAGGTCGCTACGCCGGCACACCTGATCAACGCCGATGTCTACAGCGAGCTGGTCAAGATGGGATTTCGACGCAGCGGAATCTTTACCTACAGGCCTTATTGCGACGGCTGCCGCGCGTGTGTTCCGGTGCGCGTCCCGGTGGCGGAGTTCGAAGCCAGCCGCACCCAGCGGCGCGCGTGGTACCGGCATCGCACACTCACGTCGCGTGTTGCATCGCTCGCCTTCGATCACGAGCATTACGATTTGTATCTGCGCTATCAGTCGACGCGGCATGCGGGCGGCGGCATGGACAACGATAGCCGCGAGCAGTATTCGCAGTTCCTTTTGCAAAGCAAGGTCAATACGCGCCTGGTCGAGTTCCGCGATCCGGCGCCGCCGGGCGTTGACGGCGTCGGAACCCTGCGGATGGTCTCGATCATTGACGTGCTGAACGACGGCCTGTCGTCTGTCTACACGTTCTTCGATCCGGATGAGCTGGCGACGAGTTACGGCACATACAACATTCTGTGGCAGATCGAGCAATGCAAGGCTTTGTCGCTGCAGTATCTGTACCTCGGCTACTGGATAGCCGATAGTCCGAAGATGGCGTACAAGGCCACGTTTCGTCCGGTTGAAATGCTGAGGAACGGCCGCTGGGAGCGGCAGGGCAACGCGATAGGGCTTTAGCGACGCCGCGCCGCTCGTAGAATCGCGCGTGCTCTACAAACTTGCGCGCCCGCTTCTATTCTCGCTCGATCCCGAGGCCGCGCACCGGCTGACACTGGCGAGCCTGCAACGAGTGCATGCACTCGGCATAGCACGGCTCGTCGCGCCACACATAGATCCGCTGCCGGTCACCGTGATGGGACTGACCTTCCCCAATCCGGTCGGTTTGGCTGCAGGTCTTGATAAAACAGCGGCGCATATAGATGCGCTTAGCAGCCTCGGCTTCGGCTTCATGGAAGCTGGCACGGTGACACCCAGACCGCAGGCAGGCAACGAGAAGCCGCGCGTTTTTCGCCTGCCTGCTTCGCAGGCCGTCATCAATCGGATGGGATTCAACAACGAGGGCGTCGATCAGTTCATCGACAATGTGCAACGACAGCGGGCGTTTCGCGATCGCGGCGGCATCGTAGGGTTGAACATCGGCAAGAACGCCGACACGCCGATCGAACAGGCGCTGGAAGACTATCGGGCGTGTTTACGCCGGGTCTACGACGACGCCGACTACATCGCGGTCAACGTATCGTCGCCGAACACGAAGGACCTGCGCTCGCTGCAGAGCGTGCGCCAGCTTGACGCCCTGCTGGTCGGTCTGGCGGAAGAACGCAAACGCTTGGAACAGCGCTATGGCAAACGAGTGCCGCTAGCAGTCAAGATCGCGCCGGATCTGGCGAATGAGTCCCTGCCGGAAATCGTCGATGCGTTGGTCGAGCACGGCATCGATGCGGTGATCGCGACTAACACCACCCTTGCGCGCGACGGGGTGCAAGGCCGAAAACACGCGGACCAGGCCGGTGGATTGTCGGGCCGTCCGTTGACCAGGCGCGCGACTGAGATGGTGCAGCTGCTGTCGCGCCATTTGCAGGGCGCGCTGCCGATTATCGGCGTCGGCGGAATCATGAATGGTGATGATGCGGTGGAAAGGATCAAGGCGGGCGCAGCGCTGGTGCAGATCTACACCGGCTTGCTCTACTCGGGGCCGGGACTGGTTGCGGAATGCGTCGACGCCATCCGCACAAGATGCGTTGTTTCATCGCCGCCTGGCCCGACCAGCCGACGCGAGTAGCGCTGGGCGCTCTCGCGGACGAGATTCGGGTGCGCGTCGGGCATCGCCGTGCAACTCGGATCGATGACCTGCATCTGACGCTCACGTTTATCGGCGCACTCACCGACGATAACGCGTCCGCCGTGGCTGCTGCGGTTGCCGAGCTGCAGTTCATGCCGTTTGAGTTGCCGCTCGATACGCTCGGGTTCTTCGAGGAAGCAGGCGTCGTGTGGGCAGGTTCCGGTGCAGCGAGCGAGGCACGCACGCCGTTGCTCGAACTCGCTCGACGGTCGCGTCAGGTTCTCGATCGAATGAACGTCGACTACGATCGCCGCCCGCTGGCGCCGCATGTCACATTGATGCGCGGAGTCAGGGAGTTCGCGGCCGAAACGATCGCGCCGCCGATTCTCTGGCGCATCGACTCGATCGCGCTGTATCGCTCAGCCGGTGGCCGGTCAGGTTCGCGTTACTCGCGCGTGACGCGGCCGGGATGACGCTGGCGGTCCCGGTACAGCTCGCGAAATGTTCTACCGCCGGGCGCTGAGATATCCCGACTGACGGTCCAGCCGGCGCCGAGCGGGACCGAGCGTATGCGCCGGTCGCGACCGCCTAGCCAGCTCAGAACCTGCACCGCGGCGCGCGTGGCGAATGCATACAGCGCAGGCCGCTTTGCCGCAAACGCCCACGCCGCAATGCCCGCTTTCTCGGTCCATGGACGCAGACCTCTTTCCCACTGCTGCTCGCGCAACTTGCGCATCAGATCGGGCAATGGAATCTTTACAGGGCACACGACGCCGCATTGATTGCAAAAAGTCGCCGCCTGCGGCAAATCGATCGCGTTCTCGAGGCCGACATAGTTCGGTGTCAGCACCGAACCCATGGGGCCTGGATAAACCCACCCATACGCGTGACCGCCGACTTTTTGATAAACGGGGCAATGGTTCATGCAGGCCCCGCATCGAATACAGCGCAACATCTCCTGGAAGTCGCCCCCGATCAATCCGCTGCGACCGGCGTCGAGCAGCACGTAGTACATGTGTTCAGGGCCATCGACTTCGCCGGTGCGCCGCGGGCCGGTGAGAATAGACAGGTAGTTCGAGATCTGCTGGCCGGTGGCCGAGCGCGGCAGCAGTCGCATCAGCGTCGCCAGGTCCTCTAAAGTCGGCAGCAGCTTTTCGATGCCGGTCAGCACCACATGCACCTTCGGCGGCATGATCGTGCACATGCCTTCATTGCCTTCGTTAGTCACGATCGCAGCTGAGCCGGTCTCGGCAATCAGGAAATTTGCGCCGGTCACGCCCATGTCCGCCGACAGGAAGTGGCCCCGCAGGACCTCCCGTGCTTCGCGCGTCAGTTGCGTGATCTCGGTCTTGCGCTCAGTGGCGTGAGCACGCGCGAATAAGTCGGAGATTTCTTCCTTGTCCTTGTGAATCACGGGCGCAATGATGTGCGACGGCGCTTCGTTGTCGTTGATTTGCAGGATGTATTCGCCGAGGTCGGTCTCGACCGGCTGCACACCGGCCGCCTCGAACGCGCGATTGAGCGCGATCTCTTCGGACACCATCGACTTGGACTTGGTGACCTTGCGCACACCGTGAGTGGTGGCAATCTCAACGATCAGGCGCGCGGCCTCCTGCTGCGTCTCGGCGTACAGCACCGTCGCCCCGCCCGCGGTTGCATTGCACTCGAACGTTTGCAGCCACAGATCGAGGTTGGCCAGCACGCGGTCGCGCCGCTCGACCGCCGCCTCGCGCGTCCCCTCGAACTCGTCCAGTTCGACGATCGCCGCCGTGCGCGCGGTGACGAACTTATCGGCAAGCTTTTTCAGATTCTTCTGCAGGCGCACGTCGGCCAGCTTTTGCCCCGCCCGCTGCTTGAAGTGCATCGATTGCACTTGCATCACGTCTCGCCAGCCAGTACCTGGGCCACGTGCAGCACCCGAATCTTCTCGTCACCGATCCGTTTAAGCCGGCCTTCGATGTTCAGCATGCAACCCAGATCGCCGAGCACCACGGCAGCAGCCCCGGTAGCCTGAATGTGGCGGCACTTTTCGTCGACGATCGCGCCCGAGATGTCGCCGTACTTGACGGCGAACATGCCGCCGAAGCCGCAACACTGCTCGCAGTCCTTCATTTCGGTCAGCTCCACTCCGGCCTCGGCGAGCAACGTGCGCGGCTGCGCCTTGATGCCCAACTCGCGCAAGCCGCTGCACGAATCGTGGTACGTGATGCCGCCGCACGAAACTGCGCGGGCACTTCGCCGCGGCGCAACGTTAACCAGAAAATCGGTGAGTTCGTGCGTCCTGTCAGCGAGCCGCGCGGCGCGTGCGCGCAACTGCGGATCGTCCTTGAACAGCAGCGGGAAATGAACCTTGATCTGCCCCGCGCAAGAACCGCTCGGCACGACGACATGCTCGAACGATTCGAACTCCCGCAGTGTCTTCACCGCCAGGTCGCGCGCGTTTGCAGCGTCTCCGGAGTTGTAGGCAGGCTGGCCGCAACAGGTTTGCACCAGCGGAACTACGACTTGACACCCCGCTTCTTCAAGCAGTTTGATCGCAGCAAACCCGATTTCGGGGCGCATCGCGTCGACCAGGCACGTCACGAAAAGCCCAACCCTCACCCAGCACCCTCTATCTTCATCGGCTTTTCGTATCGTGATATAAAACGCAGTATGGCGCGCCGCACAATTCTTAGCACTTCTCCGCCGGAACCGCCCTCGCCCGAGGTGCGGCCGCTCAAAGCTCGGGAGCCGACCGCGATCCAAGTCATCGAGCGCATGATGTCCTTGCTGGATGCGCTGTCAGCGCATTCCGATCCGGTCAGTTTGAAGGAACTGGCTCGCTCGACCGGCCTGCACCCTTCCACTGCGCATCGAATCTTAAATGACCTGGTGGTCGGCCGATATGTCGATCGCGCAGAGACACCCGGCTCTTACCAGCTGGGCATGCGATTGCTCGAACTCGGCAACCTGGTCAAGGCTCGCCTGTCGGTGCGCGAAGCCGCACTGGAGCCGATGCGTGAACTGCACAAACGCACCGGGCAGACGGTCAATCTTTCGGTGCGACAGGGTGACGAGATCATTTACGTCGATCGTTCTTACAGCGAACGCTCGGGCATGCAGGTGGTGCGTGCGATCGGTGGCCGAGCCCCGTTGCATCTCACCTCGAGCGGAAAACTGTTTCTAGCTCTGGACGATCCGCGCCTGATCCGCGCCTACGCGACGCGCACCGGGCTGGCCGGGCATACGCGAAACAGCCTGACCGACATCGGCAAACTGGAGCGCGAACTGTCGATGGTGCGCACGCGCGGCTATGCCCGCGATAACGAGGAGCTGGAGGTCGGCGTGCGCTGCATCGCGGCCGGCATACGGGACGATTCGGGGCGGCTGGTGGCGGGGCTATCCGTGTCGGCGCCGGCGGAGCGCATGCAGGACGATTGGATTGCAGAGTTGCTGCAGACGGCAGGCAGGATTTCAGCCGGTCTGGGCTTCGCACAACATCAGCCAGCCGGCGCCCCGCCGAGCTAGGCCCTATTACATTGCGCGGCGTGCGGTGTCGGCGGGAACCGCCGGGCTCGATGGTTTCGCAATCCCAGTGGACTGCAGAAAGTCGCGAATCCGTTGCGCGTCGCCGAGTCGCGAGTGTTTTCCGACCGAATCAAGAAACACCATCACGACCCGCTTGCCTTCGATAACCACCTGCATCACGAGGCAACGGCCAGCCGCCGTGATGTAGCCGGTCTTTTGCAGCCCGATCTCCCATTCGGGATTGTCGGTCAGCCGATTCGTGTTGCGGTAACTGACGGTGCGCTTGCCGACCGGCAG
>JBGSWY010000283.1:0-4085 GCA_041751715.1 Burkholderiaceae bacterium | reverse complement strand
GGCGTCGGCTGCACTCAGGTAGATCGTCCCGCCGAGCGGCGGTTTGCCGGCGGCGGGTGCCTGGGCGCGCCGCATCTCGATCAGCCGTGCGCGCTGCTTCAGGTAGCCGTCATCCAGCATCTCGGCTGGCGTGACCTTCATGCTGCGCGGATCGGCTACAAAAGCGTACGTGTCGGCGAACGCGAGCTTCATCGCTTCGATCATCACATGCTGCCAATCGGCTGAATCGACAGCGTAGTCGGCCAGAGCGGTGTGCCGCAGCATCCCGAGGCAACTGAGAGCAGCGATGCCCTGGCCGTTCGGGGGAATCTGGTGCACTTCATGGCCGTGGAACGGTGTGCTGATCGTGCCGACCCAGGCGTGCGATTGCACGAAATCCCAGTAGGCGGAAAGATCGGCCGCCGTCATCGCGCCGCCATGGGTCTGCGCGAAACGTGCGATCGCATCGGCAATCCCGCCGCGATAAAACGCCTCGCCGCGCGACTCGGCGACCAGCTTCAATGTTTGCGCAGCGCCCGCGAGCACGAAATGTTCGCCGACTTCCGGCGCACGACCCTTCGGCAGGAAGTGTTCGGCGAATCCCGGCAGAGTGCGCAACAGCGGCGTGGCTCTCACCCACTTGTCCTGCACATTCGGGCCCACCGCAAAGCCGCGCTCGGCGTATTCGATCGCGGGCGCCAGCACATCGGCGAACGTGCGCTTGCCGAATCTTCCGTGCAGCAGAGCCCAGCCGGCGACCGCGCCCGGAACCGTCACTGCATCCCACCCGCGCAGCGGAACGCTCGCCCCCGCTCCATACTTGCGCTCGAAGTAATCGAGCGTCCAGGCGGCTGGCGCGGTGCCGCTCGAGTTCAGCCCGTGCAGCCGGCGGCTTTCCGGATCCCACACGATCGCGAAGTTGTCCGCGCCCAGGCCATTGCTGCACGGCTCGGTCATCGTGATCACGGCCGCCGCCGCGATAGCTGCATCGACCGCGTTTCCGCCACCTTGCAGTACCCGCAACCCGGCCTGCGCCGCCAGCGGCTGCGACGTCGCAACGACGTTGCGCGCAAAGACCGGCGTGCGAACAGTCGGGTAGGGATTTGCCCAATCAAAACGCACGTCTACTCTTGCGTGCCCTGGTGTTCGCTGATCAGCGTCGTTCATTTGGCGGTGTAGGCTGCGACCATGCTCCGGGTTGATGGGTGCGTAGTGGTACTTAATACGGTACTTAATACGTTCTCAGCCCAATCGTACTGGGCAATCGTTTGCCCCATCTTGCCGGCTCATCCTGACCCCACGCTCGGAGAGATCCTTGGCTTCCCAACGACCCGTTTCAAAAATCGACTCCGACGAACCCACTCTTCGATTGGCAGTCCTTATCGACGCCGACAACGCTCAAGCGGCAGTCATTGAAAGTCTGCTCGCCGAAATTGCGAGATTCGGGGAGGCCACGGTCAGGCGCATCTATGGCGATTTCACAGCGCCTACGAGTTCGTCGTGGAAGAAGGTTCTGCAGCGGTATGCGATCAAACCCGTGCAACAGTTTGCCTATACGACCGGCAAGAACGCGACGGACAGTACGCTGATCATCGATGCGATGGACCTGCTTTACACCAGAAAATTCGATGGCTTCTGTTTGATTACAAGCGACAGCGATTTCACCGGCCTTGCGATGCGGCTGCGGGAGGAAGGGCTTACGGTTCTCGGATTCGGCGAAAGCAAGACCCCTGAGGCGTTCCGCAATGCCTGTCACAAGTTCGTGTTTACCGAAGTGTTGCGCCCGAGTGCGCCCGCCGAGCAAACCGGCCCGGCACCCGAGCCCAGGAGGAAACGAAAATCCGCTCCGCCTCGGAAGCCGCATGAGGCGCCTGAGCCGACCATTGAATTCCCCAAAACGTTTGTTCTTACCGCGCTCGATCAGTCCATTGATGATTCGGGGTGGGCACGCCTGGGTACCTTCGGGAGTTATCTCACCAAGCTGCAGCCCGACTTCGATTCGAGGTTGTACGGCTACAAAAAACTTTCCGATCTGGTCAAGGCGAGGACGGATCTCTTTACGACAGAAGAACGGCAGGCACCGGGGTCGAATCAGAAGATGCTGTACCTTCGTGCCAGTGGCGAGAGCGACTGAACCATGAGTCACCGGTGAGGCCTCGGATACTCGCAGCCGCGCTCGCAGTCGTGGCCTGGTTCGCCGTGCTGATGCAGTTGTATCTGTCGCTGCGACTGGCAATCGCGAACGGCAATTCGATCGGCGGCGGCATTGTGATTTTTCTCGGATACTTCACGGTCCTGACCAACATTCTGGTCTGCGTTGCGCTGACGTTTCCGCTGCTGGCGCCCGCATCGGCGCCGGGCCGGTTCTTCGCGCGCCCCGCGGTGGCCGGCGGAGTCGCGGCGAGCATCACGCTGGTGGCGCTTGCCTACCACCTTCTTCTGCGCAACGTCTGGGACCCGCAGGGGCTCCAGTGGCTGGCTGATGTTCTGTTGCACTACGTCGTCCCGTTGCTCTACGTGCTCTATTGGTGGTTGGTGGTGCCGAAAGCTTCGCTGCGCTGGACTCATCCTTTGCTATGGGCCGGATACCCGGCGGCGTATCTTGCTTACGCGCTGGTGCGCGGCTCGATGATTGGCAGCTATCCGTATCCGTTCATCGACGTCGCTGTTATCGGTTATCAGCAGACCGTGCTGAACGCGATGGGGTTGCTGGTCGGGTTCATTGCGCTTGGCCTGCTGTTCGTCGCGCTGGGCAGGCTTCAAGGGGAAGCCATTGGGAGGAGAGAACATGCACGTTGAACCGCGTCATCTCACAATGGCGCTCTTCTTTGCATCAGGCGGCATGCTTGCCGCCGCTCCGGCACAAGGCGCCACGCCGGATGCCTGGACCGATCATCAGAAAGAAGTCGCGGCTGCTTGCGAGAGCGCGAGCAACTTGCGCGATCCCAGGGTCGGCGGAGGCTTCGCTGAGTTCGATGATCGGGTTGGCTATACCGCGGTCATCATCGATGGCCGCTACCCGCAGCCACATATGAAAAACAAGCGCGGTCGCGTGCTTTGTCTTTTCGACAAGCGGACCCGCGCTGCGTTTGTATCGCCGGCGGATTCGCTTGCCCGGAGACCGTCGCCATAAACATCGGGCGACCGAAATGTTTGTCGAGCTGACGATCAGCGGCGAGCGAGCTCAATGTTCCGACGGAAGTTGAGCGTTAATCGACTTCCTGAAACGCCTCTTCGCGCTTCTTTCTCATGTTCGGCAGCGCCACGATCAAGATCAGCGCAACTGCGGCGAGCAGCAGGCCGAGCGACAGCGGGCGCGTAAAGAACACCGTCGCGTCGCCGCGTGACAACAGCATGGCGCGCCGCAGGTTCTCTTCCATCATCGGGCCGAGAATAAAACCCAGAATCAGCGGCGCCGGCTCGCAGCGCAGCTTGTAGAACACATAGCCGATCAGGCCGAACACGGCGGTGACGAGCACGTCGAACGCATTGTTGTTGATCGAGTAGATGCCGATTGCGCAGAACCCGAGGATCGCCGGAAACAGGAAGCGGTAAGGCACCTTCAGCAACTGCACCCAGATGCCGATCAGAGGCAAATTCAGGATCACCAGCATGAAGTTACCGATCCACATCGAGGCGATCAACCCCCAGAAGAGCGACGGATTGCTCGTCATCACCTGCGGGCCGGGCTGGATGTTATGAATCGTCATGGCGCCGACCATCAATGCCATCACCGCATTCGGAGGAATTCCCAGGGTCAGCATCGGGATGAACGATGCCTGCGCGCCCGAATTGTTCGCCGACTCCGGCGCTGCGACGCCGCGGATATTGCCCTGCCCGAACGGTGGGTCGGGATTGCGCGTTATTTTCTTCTCGAGCGTGTAGGCGGCAAACGCGGAGAGCAGCGCGCCGCCGCCCGGCAGCACGCCCAGCACCGATCCAAGCGCAGTGCCGCGCAGCATGGCCGGTGCGGCGCTCTTGAACTCTTTCAAGGTCATCATCAGGCGTCCGACCTTGCTGGTGAATACCTGACGCTTTTCCTTCTGCTCGAGGTTGGCAATGATCTCGGCAAACCCGAAAACTCCCATCGCCACTGCGGCGAAATT
>JBGSWY010000282.1:0-2909 GCA_041751715.1 Burkholderiaceae bacterium | reverse complement strand
CCGCTTTGTCGAAGCGGTCGGCGGCGGGCCCGTGGCTGATCTGATCAGCCGCGGCAAAGAAATCGCAGCGGCTGCGACGCTGCTCGGTCGAGAGACGGATCGTGCCCTGCACCTGTTGGGCGAGCTCGTGCGCGAAGCGCCTACGCACCATTGGCAAATCGACGCCGACGGTATCGACCTGTCGGGCGACTATCTCGCGGTCGAGGTGCTCAACATCCGCTTTGTTGGCCCGAACCTTCCCCTCGCTCCGGAAGCGGACACCGGCGACGGCCAGCTCGATCTTGTTCTCATCGGCGAGGACGGCCGGGAGCCGCTACTTGCCTATCTCGAGAGCCGCCTGCACCTGGCGAGCGGCAAGTTGCCGGACCTGCAGGTGGTACGCGCGCGCCACATCGAACTCATCGTGCCGGCCGGCGTGCGGTGTCACCTCGACGACCGCATGTGGCCGTCGGATGAGCCGCTTTCCGATGCGGCATCGTTGAGTGTGGGCTGCCTTGCCGGCGCGGCGACGTTCGTCGGAGCGAAGGGAGCCTAGAGCGGGGCGAACTTGTCAGCGCGGACGAGGCCTAGGGAATGCACTTCGCCTTCGAAGTCCCGGCGCCCAGTGCGGGTGCCTATGCCCGGTCATGGTTCTCCTGACTCCAGCCCGACGCCGGAGGCGATTGCAGGCGCGCTTCGGGTATCCGCGCGCGCATCTTCCGGCAAAAGCTGCGCGGGCACACCTCACTTTCGCCCAGCGGCCCGTGCGTAAAGCTCGACGACATCATTCCCTGCTGCACGCCGGTGATCAACGCGGTGTCCTCGGCGTTGACTTGTCGATTGATGCGCCAGTTCAGATAACGCGCCGCCTTCATCTCGCGCCGCTCGTCCGGGATGGCGTAGTTGATTTCGCGGATCACCGTGCTGCTCGGTGAAACGGGAAGAAACTGCATGAAGTCGATCTGGTCAGGATAGATGTCGAAGGCGACATTGGGCCATAACTTGAAGTACAGCCATTGCCGCTGTGCCGGTTCGGGCAAATGATCGACTCGCGGCAGCACGCGCTGATACATCCGCTCGGAAAGTTTGGCGGACGGCTGCTCGGCGATCACTCCCCACATCCGATCGACATATTCCTCGGCCTCAATCCCGTAGCTGCTGCCAAACAGTCGCTTGAGCCCCGGATGCGCGACGGCAATGTGGAGCGCATCCGAATAGTTGTCGGCCACATTTTTCCAGTTGACCGGGCGCGGCCTGAGCGTCACACGCCCCAGCGCGCGCAGTGCCTCTAAGCAATAAGGTGCAATCAATGCTTCGTAAGGCGCCATCATTGCCGCTACCGATGGCCCACCGCCCGACAGACGAACGAAGATAAAACCGTTCCACACTTCAAGCTCGACCGCGACGAGCCCGTGCGCCCGCGTTTCGAGGCCTGGGTAATCGCTGCTGTTAGGAACGCCGACCAGTCGCCCATCAAGCGCATAGGTCCAACCGTGATACGGACAGGTGAGGCGCCTGGCGCAACCCGATGTACCGTTTACCAGTCGCGAAGCGCGATGGCGGCACACGTTGGTGAAGGCGCGTACCTTCATGTCATCGCCGCGGACGACAAGAATGCTTTCGCCCAGAAACTCCAGCGTCTGCCAATCGCCAGCGTTCGCGATGTCGCTGATGTGACACACGACCTGCCAGCTTGGCCGCATCACGCGCGTCATCTCAGCGCCAAAAAATTCAGGATCGCGATACGTCCACGTCGGAAGGCTCCAGCCATCGTCCGGATCTACGCTCTTGCCTCTGCGAGTGCCTGTCACTGAGCCTTCCCGACTGCGCCGCCGAAGCGGTGAGTCTTCTTTTACTCGCGATCCACTAGCACGACCCATTCATTCGAGAGCCAGTGTCTCTAGCTGACGCGTTATTAACTTTCAATATAGCCGTAAGCGGGTGGGCTCAATGAACGTTGTGTCGTCATTGAATCAATGCACGCGGTGTCCGTCTATGAAAGCGCTTCGCATCAAGCCGCTCGGGCGCTTCTTTGTGGCTCGGTGCAACGTGAGGTCGAATACTGGAAGCCCGGGAATGTGAGTCGAAATCTGCTTACGCTCATCGACGAACGAGGTCAGCACGCTGGGGTCGTCCAGAAGATCGGTCTCACGCCCGCGGAGGAAACGTTCCTCGCGCGCGGATCCGCTCGCTCGGCAGTCGAATTGCTCGGACATCGCACTACGGCCGTTCTGTGTCGCGAGATCGACGACCTGGAGCACCCCAAGGCGGAGCTTTGGGTTCGATTCACTGCTGGGCCAAATGGTGTCGGCACCGCCAATATCGATGGTGCCGACACCAGTACTCGGCGCCCGCTAGGGCGACGTTCAGCTTCCAAGTCATGCAGGCGGCGATGGACGAATTCCTGCGGGCTCTTCAGAAGCTGGCGCGCGAGCTGGAGGGGAGCGCCGAACTGCAGGGCTGCGAGCGCTTCTTATCGCCCCACCATGGCGTTGGAGTTGCCCGTACATCTCCGGACGCGGACTGATACTTAGTTGAGCCTGTTGCTGACGGAACAGGCGCGGCGACAACATAGGGCCTAACTTTGACGATGCGCACCTACATGATCAGACGTCGATATTGCCCGCTGCCAGCGCATTCGACTCGATGAACAGCCGGCGCGGCTCGACTTCGTCGCCCATCAAGGTGGTGAAAATCTGGTCGGCGCCGATCGCGTCTTCGATCTGCACTCTGAGCATGCGCCGCACCGCGGGATCCATCGTTGTTTCCCACAGTTGCGACGGATTCATTTCGCCGAGGCCTTTGTAGCGCTGGCGTGTGACCGAGCCTTCGGCTTCGCGCATCAACCAATCGACGGCTTCGGCAAAGGTGGCGACCAACGCGTGCTTTTCCCTATCGCCCGTGCCGCGCACGATGCGCGCGCCGGCGCC
>JBGSWY010000281.1:0-4353 GCA_041751715.1 Burkholderiaceae bacterium | reverse complement strand
GCCATGATGCGCGTGTGAATCGCGCCGTTTTGCTCGAGCGTCGAGCGAATGGCGCCGATGCGACCATCCATCATGTCGCTCGGTGCGACGATGTCTACCCCCGCCTCAGCCTGAAGCAGTGCCTGCTGCGTCAGGATGCCGAGGGTTTCGTCGTTAAGAACGTAGCCTGAAGAATCGATGACGCCGTCCTGGCCGTGCGTCGTGTAAGGGTCGAGCGCGACATCGGTCAGCACGCCGAGTTCGGGGAAGCGCTGCTTCAGTTGCCGCGCAATGCGCGGCACGATTCCATCCGGGTTGATTGCTTCGCGTCCGTCGGCCGATTTGAGGGACTGTTCGATCACGGGGAACAGTGCGATGACCGGAACGCCGAGGCGGACGCACTCTTCGGCGATCGGCAGGAGCAGGTCCAGCGATACGCGTTCGACGCCGGGCATCGATGCCACCGGCTCGCGACGATCCTTGCCATCGAGGATGAACACCGGATAAATCAGATCATCCGTCGTCACTCGATGCTCGCGCATCAGCCGGCGCGAAAAGTCGTCGCGCCGCATGCGGCGCATCCGCACCGACGGAAACTGGCCAAGAATCTGCATGCAGAAACTCCTGTGAGTACCGCGAACCAGTGCCTTTAACTGCGCAACCAACCGGCGAGGATATACGCCAGCTCATCGGTCCCCTGCCGCTTCAAGCCTGAAAACAGCTGAGCGGTTGCGCGAGGTCCGATCTGCGCGGCGCGTTGCTGCGCGCCCGCCAACGCGGCTTTCTGTTGGGCGTTGTTTAACTGATCCGATTTCGTCAGCAAAAAATGCAGCGATGATTGGCGCTGATCGACAAAGTCGATCAGCGCTTCGTCGCCAGGCAGCAGCGGCCGCCGCGCATCCATCACGATCACGATCCCAACCAGCGTCTGGCGCCCGCCCACGTATCCGCCGACCAGCGCATCCCACTGCGTGCGCTGAGCCGGCGGTGCCTTTGCAAATCCATAGCCAGGCAGATCAACCAGCGTCCCGCGCCCGGCGATCTGCCCATCTTCGCCACGCTCGGACAATTCGAAGAAGTTGAGCAACTGTGTACGGCCGGGCGTCTTGCTGGCAAATGCCAATCGCTTCTGATCGGTCAGCACGTTGATCGCGGTCGATTTGCCGGCGTTCGAGCGCCCGGCGAAGGCGATCTCCGGCAAGCCCGGCGGCGGCAGGTCGGCGAGCGCAGCCACTGACATCACAAACCGGGCGGAGCGGAACAGTTGCATGGCGGAGTCGGACCGGTACGAAGACGCCGGATACGGTTGCGTAGAATACGCGGCGCCTTGCCATGACGCGCGTGTTCGCGCACTCCACTACCGTTAACGAAAGCGTTTCGATGAAATTCTCGACCTGGCGCCGTTCGCTTGCGGGCCTGACGGCCATTGGTTGCTTCGCCGCAGTGGCCGGTGCGCATGCGCAGATGAAACCTGCACCAAAGGTCGATCCCGCGCGGGGCCAGCAGATTGCGGCGCAGGTATGCGCTGCGTGTCACGGCGTCGATGGCAATTCACCGGCGCCCGCCAATCCGCGGCTGGCGCAGCAGCATTACGAATATCTGTACAAGCAGCTGCTCGATTACACGGTGCGCCAGGGGCAGCAGCGCCCGGCACGCGAGAACGCGACCATGAACGGCTTTGCTTCGCAGCTATCCGATGAAGACAAGCGCAACGTGTCTGCTTGGTTTGCAAGTCAGTCGGCGCAGCTCGATACGGCGCGTAACAAGCCCACCCTCGAGCTTGGCCAGCGCATCTGGCGCGCCGGCCTGCCCGAAAAATCGGTGCCTGCATGTTCCGGCTGCCACAACCCGGCAGGCCTGGGAATTCCGATCCAGTATCCGCGCCTCGCCGCACAGCATGCCCAGTACGTCGATGCGACCTTGAGAGACTTTCGGCAGGGCGTGCGGCGCAACAATCCGGCGATGCAGGAAATCGCGGCGAAACTTTCAGATGCGGAAATGAGCGCGGTCGCCGATTTCGTGCAGGGCTTGCGGCTTAAGGGCGCTGCCGCAAACTAACTCATGGCAAGCGAGATTCGCCAGCGAACAGCTCGGCGATTGTTTCGCGCCGGCGCACACAGTGCGATTGCGCTCCATCGACCATCACCTCCGCCGCGCGCGCACGCGTGTTGTAGTTCGAGCTCATCACCATCGCGTAGGCGCCGGCACTTGCGATAGCCAGCAAGTCGCCCGGTTGCAGCGCCAGCGCGCGATCGCGCGCGAGCCAATCCGCCGATTCGCACACTGGCCCGACGATGTCGTATTGCCGGGTGCCGGACGTGCGCGGAGTCACCGGCACAACGTCCATCCACGCGTCATACATCGCGGGGCGAAGCAGATCGTTCATCGCGGCATCGACGATCGCAAAATTCTTCGACTCTCCTGGCTTCAGATACTCGACCCGCGTCAGCAGAAGGCCGGCATTGCCGACGAGCGAGCGCCCGGGTTCGAATACCACCGTCTTGTTGCGATGGCCGCGCGCATCGAGCCGGGCCAGTAGCGCGCCGATCAATTCCGACGCGAGCGGCGGCGATTCATTGCGGTAGCGAATTCCCAGCCCACCACCCAGGTCGATATGGCGCAGCAGGACTTTCTTGCGCTCGAGCGCATCGACCAGATCGAGTATGCGATCGGCTGCCTCGATATACGGCGCGATCTCGGTGATCTGCGAGCCGATGTGGCAGCCCAGGCCGATCAGTTCGATCGTCTCTCTTGCAGTCGCCGCCTCAGCTAGGCCAAGTGCATCGGCGTAGGCAACGCCGAATTTGTTGTTCTTCAGCCCGGTCGAAATGTAGGGGTGGGTGCCGGCGTCGATATCCGGATTGACTCTCAACGAAACACGCGCGCGTGTGCCCAGCCGTCGTGCAGCGGCGTCGATGCGATCCAGTTCGGGGGCGGATTCGACGTTGAAACCCGCGATACCGGCCTTCAGCCCTGCCTCGATTTCAGCTTCATTCTTGCCGACGCCGGAGAAAACGACCTTGGCGGCATCGCCGCCGGCTGCCAGCACGCGAGCTAGCTCTCCGCCGGAGACAATGTCGAATCCTGCGCCGCGGCGTGCCAGCACATCGAGTACCGCCAGATTCGAATTGGCCTTGACGGCATAACAGACGAGTGAGCACCGACCCTTCAGAGCCGATGCATAGGCTTCGTAAGCGCTCTCGATCGCGCGTCGCGAATACACATAGACGGGCGTGCCGAAGCGCTCCGCGAGTTCACCGAGCGCAACGTCTTCACAGTGCAAGTGGTCGTCGTGGTAGCTGAACCCCTCGCTGGCCGGCAGCGCGGGCATCATTTCTGTTCGGAAGTTGCCGGTACGTCAGGAAACGGTCGATCCACGGATTTATTCGGCGGCTTTGACTGCTGGGCGGTCGGCGGCGAGGGGAGGACAAGCGGCCCCTTTTGACCACATGCCGAGAGCGCAATGACAACCAGAGCGGCGAGTATCGTTGCACCGAATTGCATGCGATCAATCTAACATGAGCGAATCGGAGTTTCTCCACCTGGCCGAAGCGACGCTTGCAGCCATCGAGCGCGCGGTCGATGCCGCCAACGCCGACCTCGAGGCAACGCGCACCGACAATGTATTGACGATCGAACTGGGCGACGGGTCCAAAGTGATCATCAACAGCCAGGCACCGATGCAGCAGATGTGGGTGGCCGGGAAAAGTGGAGCGTTTCACTACGCACGCGACGGCGCTCGATGGATCGATACGCGTGACGGCAGCGAACTGTTTACCGCGCTATCGAGATTGATCTCGGCGCAAGGCGGTGAGGCCGTCGTGCTCCGGGGGTAACGTCAGCAGGCAGCCATTGCGGACCTAAAAAATTCCTCTGCGATATCCGTACTTGCGCCGGCGAATGCCGGTTCGCTGTGGGGACTGTGGCCGGCGCCGCCCATCACATGCACGGGAGCGGTGGGCAGTGCCGAACGTATCGCATCGAGTTCACCGCGCTCCGTGAACGGGTCGTCATTGCCATGGATGAAGCAGCACGGGACCTGAAGGCTGCCGAGCTGGCCGGCATAGAGATCGTGGCCGGTGCGCTCTGCTGAAGCTGTGATCTGCAGCCACACCGACCCGCTGTAATGCAACAGGCGTCGCCAGTACGGTTCCCCGTGTTCTGCGGCAAGTGCTGCGCGCACGCGCGCGCCCAGCTGGTCGGGTTCGAATGCCGGAACGCGAAAGAGCTCCTGGCAGTGTGACTTCGCGCCGAAGAAGTGGAACGCTTCGAATACGACGGCGCGCACACGATTCGGCGCCGTCAGCGCCATCCGTGCTGCGATGACCGCGCCGTCGCTGTGGCCCCACAGGAGCACGCGCTCGATGCCGAGTG
>JBGSWY010000280.1:0-3400 GCA_041751715.1 Burkholderiaceae bacterium | reverse complement strand
CAAACGCCGACACGCGGCGGCACTGCGGTCATCGTGGTGCAGGCTGACCCCGGACATCTGAACCCCGCGATATCGACCGGTTCGAATGTGCACGCGGTCGCCGATTCGCTCTACAACGCGCTGATCGAGCTGGATCGCGATTTGAAACCGCAGCGCGATCTCGCGCAAAGCTGGACCATCAGCGAGCGCGGCACGGTCTACACGTTCAAGCTGGTTCCCAACGTCAAGTGGCACGACGGCACGCCGTTCACTTCGGCCGATGTGAAGTTCACGTTCGACGAGGTGCTGCTGAAGCATCACGCGCGCACCAAGGCCGGTATCGGTGCGGTGATCGCGGCGATCGAAACACCGGCGCCCGATACGGTCGTGTTCAAGCTGCGCAAGCCGTACGGCGCGCTGCTGCAACTGCTGAACGTGACCGAAGCGCCGATCCTGCCGAAGCACTTGTACGAAGGCAAGGATCCATTGACCAACCCGGTCAACATCAAGCCGGTCGGAACCGGTCCGTTCAAACTCGATTCGTATCGCACCGACCAGCAGGTGGTGATGGTGCGCAATCCCGACTACTTCAAGCCGGGCCTGCCTTATCTGGATCGGCTCGTGTTCCGCGTGATCCCCGATTCCAGCGCACAAACGCTGGCGCTGATGACTGGCGAAGCGGACTACCTTTCGCTTGTCAACGCAGCCGACGTCGACCGCCTGCGCGCTCGAAGCGATTTGACGACTGCACAAACCGCGTTTGGCACGGGCGGCGGCAACTGCATCCTCACGCTGAGCTTCAACCTGGAGCGCAAACCGCTTTCGGACCTACGGGTGCGCCAAGCGATCGCTCATGCGATCGACCGTGAGCAGATTTTGCGCGACGTGCAGTTCGGCATCGGCAAGGTGGCGAGCGCCCCGATTTCTTCTGGCCTGCCCTGGGCACACGCGCCGGGCACTCTGGCGCGCTACGCGCATTCGACGCAGCGTGCGACCGAACTGCTCGATGCCGCCGGGCTCGCGCCCGGCGCGGACGGCGTCCGGCTGACGATCGAGCTGGTTCATTTCCCGGCATTCAACCGCATCGGCGAAGTGATCCGCGGCAATCTTGCGAAGGCCGGCATCAAGGTCGTGCAACGACCGCTCGACCGCGCGGCTTTTGTCGAAGCCGTGTTCGGCAAGCGCGCGTTCGACGCCAACATCATTTCTTATTGCAACGGCGCCGACCCCGACTCGGGCGTGCGCCGCATGTACGTGTCCGACAACATCGGCGCGGTGCCATTTTCGAACGCCGCCGCCTACCGCAATCCCGAGGTCGATAAGTTGTTCGCGATGGCTGCCGAGACCGATAACTACGCCGAGCGAGCGCGTCACTATGCAGCGATTCAGCAGATCGTCGCGCAGGACCTGCCGTACTGGTGGCTGGTCGAGACCATGGTGACGACGGCGTGGCGCTCGCGCTTTCAGGGCTGGCAGCCGTGGTCGGGCCAAGTCGCCGAGCGCGCCTGGATGAGCAAGTAATTTCCGCTAACCGCGCTTCGCGCGATTAGAAGGAGCCACTCACGGCGATCTTGACAGGTACGCATAACGTGCATACTATATGCATATGTCCGCCGATTTCGACCCGAAGAAGGATGCGACAAACATCAGGAAGCACGGCTTTCGCTCGCAGAGGGTGACTCTGTGCTTAATGATCCATTTGCTCTTACCGTGGAAGATCAGTCCGCTGAAGGTGAACGGCGCTTCGTCACCATCGGAATGAACGTGTTCGGGTCACTGAGGGTAGTCGTCCATACGCCAAGAGGTGATGGTTCACGAACTATCTCTGTGCGGAAGCCAGACCCGAAGGAGCGAAGAGACTATGAAAAAGGCTTATGACTTCTCCAAAGGCAAGCGTCGTGCGGTGATTCCCACGACCGGGAAGACGCGAATCACCATTTACATGGACGACGCAGTTCTCAAACGATTTAAGGCTCAGTCCGAAAAATCTGGAAAGGGCTATCAAACTCTCATCAATGAGAGCCTCAAGTCCTACCTCGGGCTCAGTGAGCAGCCAGTTACCCAAGAACTCGTACGCAAGATTGTGCGCGAAGAGCTTGCGTCGCACGGTTGATCCGTTCGGCGCCGAAGTGGAGATACCGAGGCTGAGCCCTTAGAGGGTGTTTCAAATGCATCTTTGGTTTGTCAGTGTTGCTACTGCGATGCTCAGGATCGCCCTTCCGGGGCTGGCAGCCGTGGTCGGGCCAAGTCGCCGGGCGCGCTTGGCTGCGCCCTTAGTGCGCTGCTAATCGCCGCTCGCGTCGATGCGCGCCGTTGCTTCGGTGTTGCGCGCGTTGGCCGCCGGGCTGGTTGCCTGGCTGCTGATCCAGGCGCTGCTGTTTGCGCTGGTGCAGGCCACGCCGGGTGGCGCGGCCGCCGCGCTGGCCGGTGATTTCGCAACACGCGAGACGCAAGCCGAAGTCACCAAGAGTTTCGCGCTGGATCGGCCGGTCGCCGAGCAGTTCGTCTCTTTCATTGCGCGCATGGCGCAAGGAGACTGGGGCATCTCGTATCAGTTCCGCCGACCGGTGGCCGGTTTGATTCTCGAGCGGCTGGTACCGACGCTGCTGTTGATGGGCTCCGCGCTCGCGATATCGCTGGTCGCCGGCCGCGCGCTCGGCTTGTGGGCAGCAATGCATCGGCGCGGCGGCGCGGTCGTTGCAGCGGCGGCGACCGCCGCGTATGCGCTGCCGGTGTTCTGGGTCGGGCAGCTGCTGATGCTCGGGCTCGGACTCGAGCTGCGCTGGTTTCCGGTCTCTGGCGTCAGCGACCCGAGGCAGACCGGAAGCGGACTCGCTGCTGTGCTTGACGTCGCGTGGCACGCGGTGCTTCCGATCGCGACGCTGGCGCTGCAGCAGACAGCGTTCTTCGTCACTGTCGCGCACACCAAGGCGCGGCTCGAAATGAATCAAGGCTACGTGCGAGCGGCAAGGGCGCGCGGCATTGGGGAGCGAGCGATCGTGTGGGGTCACATCGCGCGCAACGTCGCACCGCAACTTGCAACCGCGGCGCTGAACCGGCTCGGCATGCTGTTCACCGGCGCGGTGCTGGTCGAAACGCTGTTTGCATGGCCGGGACTGGGCCGGCTGCTTTCATCGGCGATCCTGAATCGCGATCATCCCGTGTTGTTGGGCGCGTTCGGACTGATCGTTGCGATGGTTATCGTCAGCAGCGTCGCGGCCGACCTCGTGCAGGCGCGGCTCGACCCGCGCATCGAGCTCGACAAGGCGACGCAATGAGGCTGCGCTTCGGACTTCCCATACTGGCAGCGCTGATGCTCGCGTTGCCCCTCGCGGCGGCGGTGTTCGCGCCATTGCTCTTTCCCGCCGATCCACGCGACCCGGTCAGCGCGCCGTTCAGCGCGCCGTCGCCTGCGCACCCG
>JBGSWY010000279.1:0-2615 GCA_041751715.1 Burkholderiaceae bacterium | reverse complement strand
GCGGTGACGAAGTTCGTTGCCGTCTTGACATCGGCCACATTGGCGCTGCGCTTGTCATCGATGGCGCCGGCGTAGACCAGCGTCCCATTCGGATCGATCACATACATGTGCGGGGTCACCTTGGCGCCGAATGCACGGCCGACATCCCCCTTAGGATCCATCAACACGGCGGACGGCTCAGCGTTATGCTGTTTGAACCACGCCGCGAGCTTGGCAGGCGGCATGTAGTCCGAGCTCGACTCGATGGTTGAATTGATCGACAGCCAGGCGACGTTGTCCGCGCCGAAGCGCTTCTGCAGCGACTGCATGTTGCCGCTGTCATAGTGCTTCTGCACGAACGGGCACCCCGGATTGTTCCATTCGAGTACGACGTACTTGCCCTTGAAGTCCGACAGCGACACCGGTTTGCCGGCTGTGTCGGTGGCGCGGAAATTCGGCGCGTGCTGTCCGGGCGTTGCCGCCGCTAGCGCAACCGAGGACGCCAAAAATGATGCCAATGAGCCGGCCGCAAACAACGAAATCATTTTCATCTGGATGCTGCTTTCAGTTTTAGTTTATCGAGTGCGGCAAGCACTATGCCTTCGGTCAGCAACTCGGGCAACACGGCAGGCTCGCCGGTGCGATCGTAAAGCACATACAGTGGCACGCCGTTGCGGCCGAACTCCGCCAGTGCTTTTGTGATGCGCTCGTCGCGATTGGTCCAGTCGGCGCGCATCAGCACCACGTTGTCGGCAGCGAATCGTGTTTTCACATCGTCGGCGCGCAGTGCGACGCGCTTGTTGAGCTGGCATGTCACGCACCATGCAGCGGTGAAGTCGACGAACACCGGCTTGCCCTCGACGCGCAGTTGCGCGAGTTTCTCGGGCGAGTAATCGATCCAGCCCGAGTCCGCCGTGGGGCGAGCTCCGGGTGCCAACGCCTCGCTGGTGGCGATCGGCGTAAATGTCAGCGCGGCCAGCACACCGCCTCCCGCGGCGACCCAGCGGAACACACGCGAGCCGCGCTGCGACAGCCCGAACGCCCACAGCGCAAATCCCACGGCCACCAGGACGCCAAGGGCGAGCGCAATACCGCCGGCATCCACCTGCTGTGCCAGCACCCACAGCAACCACACGCAGGTCGCGAACATGGGGAACGCCATGAACTGCTTGAACAGTTCCATCCACCGGCCGGGCCGGGGCAGCTTCGCCAGCAGGCGCGGGAACAACGTGATCAGCAAGTACGGCATCGCCATCCCGACGCCCAGCGCCGCGAAGACGGACAAGCCGATGGCTGCCGGCTGCGTGATTGCATAGCCGAGCGCTGCACCCATGAACGGCGCCGTGCACGGAGACGCGACGATCACGGCCAGCACGCCGGTCCCGAAGCTGCCGCGCCAGTCGGATTTGTGCGCGAGAGCATCGGCCGCTTTTAAATTGGCGACGCCGCTGCCCATCGTGAATTCGTACACGCCGAGCAGGTTCAAGCCGATGCCGAAGAACAGCACCGTCAGGGCGGCGACCACCCACGGGGTTTGCAGTTGAAAGCCCCAGCCGAGGGCGCTGCCTGCCTGCTGCAGCCCGATCAACAGCGCGGCGAGCAACACGAACGAAAGCACGACGCCGGCGGCGAACGCGATGCCATGCGCCGCCATCGGTCCCGAATGCGTCCGATGCTGCGCGAGCCCGATCAGCTTCAATGACAACACCGGAAATACGCACGGCATCAGGTTCAGTATCAGCCCGCCGAGAAACGCCGCGCCTAGAGCGGCAACCAGCGACATCGACGCCGTGTTGGCGCCTGCGGCGGCTTCCAAGGCGCCGGCGGCACCCACGACACCCGCTGTCAGCGGCGCCTGCACGACATTGGCCCAGCCGCTGGCGTTGCCGGGTCCGCCGTTGGCAACGATCACACCCCTTAACGTCTTGAAGTCCGCCGCGACCGGCTTGGCCGCGGTCAGGTAGATCGCAGATCCCGCGCCTTCGCTCTTCAGCAACTGCGGTGCAGCGGCTTCGAGGCGGCCTTCTTCCAGTGGGAAGAATTCGACTTTATCCAGCGTTTTGCCGGCCGGCGGCGACAGCGCCAGGCGAATGCGGCCGGCGTCGATCACCGCCGTTGCGGTCAGCGCCGTCGTTTGCGGCACGCGCGCCTGCGTGGCCTTGAACAGCGCGGCTGATGACGATGGGGCCGCCTGCGGCTTGACCGGCAACGTCAGTTTCACCGCCGCGTCACCCGGTATGCAAACGTCCTTACACTCGAGCCAGGCCGCCTGCCCCGACAAGGTGACCGGTGTGCCGACCGGCAGATCAGCAGGCACCTGCAGCGTCGTCAGCAACAACGTTTCGCCTTCATAGCCGAAGTTCATCAGGGGCCCAACCGGCAGGCGCATTGGGTGCGGCCACTCGATCGGTCCGGCGCTGAAGCCTGCCGGCAGCTCCCACTTGATTTGCGTCGGCAGTCCGGAGTCGCCCGGCACCTGCCAGTAGGTATGCCATTTGTCTTCGTGCTTCAGCCGCAGCCCGACAGTCAGCGGCTGGCCGGGAACGATCGCATCGGTGGCGGCGATCAACTCGGCGTCGACGTGTTTCTCAATGGCGCCAAAGCGTGGCAGTGATTGGCCGGCAGCAGGCATTGCC
>JBGSWY010000278.1:0-2161 GCA_041751715.1 Burkholderiaceae bacterium | reverse complement strand
TGATCGGTCGCTGCGAAACGCGGCGCGCTTCTTCGAGCGCTTCGTCCGGAAGCTGAAAGGCTGACTTGGCGGATGCGAGTTCCTCGTCAGTCGCGTCGCGAAGCGCCACCCAGACGAAGCCCGTGTGACTGTTGAGCCAGTTGCGAACTTCTGACAGCTGGAGATCGCACAATCGACGGCCTTTTTCATAGGCGACACAGTTGACGACCATGAAGGAGCCTCCGAATTAATCGATCTAGAACTGTTTGAACGCTACCACCGACAGTTACGTACCAGCCGTCGATGGCTGAACGAAGGCAAACACAGAGTTTTGTAGCAGTTTGGCTAAGAGCAGGCCCCCACGCGGCAAACTCGCCGGAGGGGTCGGCTGTCATTAACGACGCGAGATGTCCGCCTTAGGGCGACACGGATGTCGGCAATGGGGCCGAGAGCTGCCCATTGCTACTCCATGCAAAGAGCGACCCGTCGTTGGGACTGCTACAACCGCTCGACAATCGTCACATTCGCCAGTCCGCCGCCCTCGCACATCGCCTGCAGACCGTAGCGTTTGCCGGTGCGGCGCAGCGCGTGCACCAGCGTTGTCATCAGCTTGGCGCCCGAGGCGCCGAGCGGGTGGCCCAGCGCAATCGCGCCGCCCGAAGCGTTGAGCAATTCAGGGTCAGCGCCGGTCGCCTTCAGCCACGCCAGCGGCACCGAAGCGAACGCTTCGTTGATCTCGAACAGATCGATGTCCGATAAACGCAGGCCGGCCCGCCCCAGCGCGACAGGCGTCGCGGGGATCGGCGCTTCCAGCATGATCACCGGATCATGCCCCAGCACCGTCATCTGGTGCACACGCGCCAGCGGCTTTGCTGATCCGCCCAGCATCTTCAGCCCGCGTTCATTGACGACCAGCAGTGCTGCCGCGCCGTCGCAGATCTGGCTGGCGGTGGCCGCCGTCAGGCGCCCGCCTTCCTGCAGGAGTTTGACCGCGCCGATGCTCTCACGCTTAGCGTCGAAGCGAATGCCCTCGTCCGTTGCATGCGTCTCGCCGGTTGGCGCGCCGTCCGCCGCGCGCACCGGCAGCGGCACGATCTCGGCATCGAAGTGCGCGGCGCGAGTCGCGGCGCTCGCGCGTTGATGACTGCGCAGCGCGTAGTCGTCGAGCGCGTCTCTGGTCAGTCCGTACTTTTCCGCAAGCATCTCGGCGCCTGCGAACTGGCTGAACTGAATGTGCGGGTAGCGCGCCTGCATCGCCGCACTCATGTAGCTGCCGAAGCCGTGCTTGAACGGCAGCGTCGCCGGCAGGCCCATCGGCACTCGCGTCATGCTCTCGACGCCGGCCGCTATCACCGCGTCCATGCTGCCCGCCACCACGGCCTGCGCGGCGAAGTGCAATGCCTGCTGCGACGAGCCGCACTGTCGATCGACCGCAGTGGCGGGGACCGAATCCGGCAAGCCCGATGCGAGAACCGCGTTGCGCGCAATATTGTTGGACTGCTCGCCCGCCTGCCCGACGCACCCCATGATCACATCGTCGATCGCCGCGGGGTCGATGCCGGTGCGCTCGACCAGCGCATCGAGCACGAACGCAGCGAGATCGGCCGGGTGCCAGCCAGCAAGGCGGCCGCCCTTGCGTGCGCCGGCTGTGCGTATGGCACCGACGATGAATGCCTCGGGCATCAGGACTCCGGGGCCCTGCGCGGACAAGTCGCACGCTTAAACGGCGCCAGCTTGTTCATGCTATTCAATCGACCCGCGAGACCTTTTCCGCGATCACTTCGCGCAGCCGATCGACCAGCGCACGCCGTGCTTCCAGCGTTTCATTGTCCGGCTTGCGGTGTGGGGCACCCCACACCGGGCGCGGAAAGTGCAGATCATCGGCAAAACGCGGGATCACATGCCAGTGCAGGTGCGGTGTCATGTTGCCGAGGCTCGCCAGATTGATCTTGACGGGTGCCAGCACTTCGCGCTGCGCCGATTCGACCGCAAGGACGGTCTTCATCAATCGCTGCGCCTCGTCGTCCTCGAGTTCACTCATCTCGCGCACATGATCGTTCCAGATCACGCGCACATAGCCGGGATAATGCGGCTCGTCGACCAGCGTGACCCGCAGCCATTCGTTTGCGAGAATCAGCGCGCCGCCTTCACTCTGGCACAGCTCGCAGTCGGCAAGTTTCAT
>JBGSWY010000277.1:0-2992 GCA_041751715.1 Burkholderiaceae bacterium | reverse complement strand
GTGAGCGCGGTGGCGGCGACGAACCGGTGCGACTCGCCGTGATAGATGCCTTTGACCTGATTGTCGACAAAATCCAGGATCAATTCGACAAACGCCTGGCGACGTCCTGGAACGCCGGACGTCGCGCCGCTGACCACCCAGCGCAGGAAGCCGAGCACCAGCACGCCAAGCACTACCGACACCCCGATCGTGTCCCAGTGCAATGTCCAGAAGCCTTCACCCGACGCGTTGAACGTCAGATGGTGTGCAATGTACGACGACGGGGTCAGTTGTTCGGTTGCCACTAGCTGTCTCTCACTAGTTGTCTCTGACGAAGAAAGCCATCGAAAACAGGATCGTCGTGACTGCAAAGGTCGCGATAAGTCCGACCGCCATCACGTTCTCATACAAAACAAAAACCGCTACCAGGCCGGCGACAATCAACACGACCTTCAGCCCCTCTGCCACCAGCGCGCTCGTGACCGCAGTCGCTGCATCGGACATCGGCTTGCGCAACGCGACCCATGCCGCCGCCAATCCGGCGGTGATACTGATCGCGCCGCCCAGCGCCGCGGAGATCGCGCCGTGAGCGCCGGCATACCAGCCCAGAACAGCGACGGCAAAGGCGGTAGCCAGTAGCTGCCACCTGAGGACTATGCGAATTGGCGGGCTGAGTGCGAAAGACATCGCTCAGTGAAAAATTTGTGGCCGGAAGGGAATTAAAGCAGCCGCGAAATAAAAAAAGCTGCGCATTGTACTTCGACGCGAAAGCGCGGGTCAAAGCGCGCGAAGCGCCATGCCTGGTCAGCGCTTCAGCCGCGCGACGATGCCTTCGAGCTGATCCAGGCTGGAAAATTGAATCGTTACCGCGCCTTTGCCGCGCGGACCGGCGTGCAGGCGGACGACCGCGCCCAGCGCATCCGCCAGTTCGTCCTCGAGCCGGACAAGGTCGCGACTGCGACCCACTGTCTTCTGTGCTGCCTTGCGCGTTTTCGCCGTGCCATTTCGCGCCACGAGCGCCTCGGTCGCCCGCACCGACAATTGCTCGGCCGCTATCCGGTTGGCGAACTGGATCTGTTGCGCCGCGCCCAGCACCAGCAACGTGCGGGCATGCCCCATATCGAGGTGCCCATCCATCATCATCTGCTGCACCGGCGCCGCGAGATTCACGAGCCGCAGCAAGTTGGAAGTGGCGCTGCGCGAGCGGCCGATGGCCTGCGCGGCCTGCTCGTGCGTGAAGTGAAATTCGCGTATCAATCGCTGGACGCCGTGTGCTTCCTCCAACGGATTGAGGTCTTCGCGCTGAATGTTCTCGATCAGTGCGATAGCGAGCGCCTCGTTATCCGGCACTTGCTTGATGACGACCGGCACTTCATGCAGCCCGGCAATGGCAGCCGCGCGCACGCGGCGCTCACCGGCGATGATTTCGTAGTCGTCACCCACGGCGCGTACGAGAATCGGCTGAATCACACCTTGCGCCTTGATCGAATCGGCCAGCTCACGCAGCGATTCGGCGTTCATCTTCGTGCGCGGTTGATACTTGCCGGGCCGCAGTCGCACCAGCGGCAGGGTGGTCGGGGTTGAAGTCGCCGGCGCGCTTTCGTTGCCCAGCAGCGCGTCGAGGCCGCGCCCGAGACCCTTATTGCGTTTCATGATTGCAAATCATTGGTGGGCCTCCGCCTCGGACCTTGCGCGGTACCAGTACGCGTAGCAGTCCCCAAATCCAAATTTCGAGTACGTGCGGCGCGCCGCTGTGTTACTCATCTCGACCTGCAAATACGCGGTCCGAGCGCCTGCTGCACGCGCCTGGTCCAACAGTTTGCCGAGTAACGCCGAGGCGATTCCACGCCGGCGGTGCAATGTTGCCGTGACCATGCCGAATATTCCAGCAAGCTCTCCATCGATGGCAACGCTGCCGCAAGCGACCGGCGCGTCGCCGTCGAACTGCGCGACAAAGGCTTGCGGGGCGGCAGACCGGGCGTAGCGGTCACGCTCTGCCTGCGTCTTTCCGGCGTCGAGCCCATGCAACGTGCCGAACGCAGTTGCGAACTGCTCGGCGCTGATCGATCGTGCCGCCGATTGCGGTACAGCGAAGATCGTCTCGGCAAGCGCGAGCTTCATCACGCGCGTGTCTCCATAGGCACCGAAGCCTGCAGCGGCGAGCTCGTCATCCAGACCGGTCGGCTGCGAAAACGGCGTGACCCGAAACAGGCACGGCAGACGTTGCCGAGCATAAAAGCCCCTGCAATGAGCGAATTTCTCTGCCAGCGGCAATACGCCGGCGCCGATTGCATTGACCGAGCGCGCGCGCCTTGCCTTGCCCGGCGAGTAGCGCAGCAGCCAACCGTCGTAATAGTTCTGTTGGCTAGGCTGCGCGACAGCCAACGCTGCATCTTCGATCCGCGCTGCCAGCGCATCTGTGGTCTGGCGCAATGCAGAAGGGATCGATGCCGGATCGAACATCGCATCAACTCGCGCTTTCCATCGACTGCACCCGCTCGATCATTTCAGCGCCAAACGAGATGTAGGCCTGCGCACCCTTCGAAGCGCGGTCGTAGGCAACGCCCGGCAGCCCGTAACTTGGCGCTTCGGCCAGCCGCACATTGCGCGGAATGATCGTGTCGAACACCTTGCCGCCGAACTTGGCAACCAGTTGCTCGGACACCTGCTGCTGCAATGTCATGCGTGGGTCGAACATCACGCGCAGCAAGCCGATGATGCGCAGATCGGGATTCAGATGGCCCGCGACCCTCTGAATGGTATTGACCAGATCGGCCAGCCCTTCGAGCGCAAAGTATTCGCACTGCATCGGAATGACCACGCCGTGTGCCGCGCATAGGCCGTTCAACGTCAGCAGCGACAGCGACGGCGGGCAATCGATCAGGATGAAGTCGTACTGATCGTCGACCGCACCCAGGGCTTCCTTCAGTCGCGTCTCGCGCTGATCGAAATCAACCAGCTCGATTTCGGCACCCGCCAGTTCGCGATTGGCGCCGAGCACGTCATAGCCGCC
>JBGSWY010000276.1:0-4074 GCA_041751715.1 Burkholderiaceae bacterium | reverse complement strand
CGCCGCTCGCCCGCGCGCTCGGCGGGCGCGTTGGCATCGAACTGCGCCTGGTCGTGCAAGGCGGGCTGCGCATCCTCGAGCGCATCGATGCAGTGGACGGCAATGTGTTCTCGCATCGGCCCAAGCTCACCGCCAGAGACTGGACACTGATGGGCTGGCGCGCGCTTCATCCTGCATGACGCCCGACGAGTACTGTCAAAGTAAGGCAGCCGGCAGCGGTTCGAGTTTCTATTACTCATTCCTTTTCCTGCCGCCCGAGCGGCGTCGCGCCATCACCGCGTTGTACGCGTACTGCCGCGAAGTCGACGATGTCGTCGATGAAGTCAGCGATGCCGCCGTGGCCGAAGCGAAGCTCAACTGGTGGCGCAACGAAGTGACCGAATTGTTCCGCGGCAATCCGTCGCATCCGGTCACGCGCTCGCTGCTGCCCTTCGTCAATGCGGATTTCGGAATTTCGAGTGAGCGGCTGAACGCGATCCTCGACGGCATGGAGCTCGACCTGCGCCAGAATCGTTTCCTCGACTATGCAGCACTGCGCCGCTACGCGCATCTGGTGGCCGGAGTCGTCGGCGAGATCTCGGCCGCCATCTTCGGCTATCGCGAACCGCAAACGCTGCAATACGCGGCTCGGCTCGGGCTGGCGCTGCAACTGATCAACGTCATTCGCGACGTCGGCGACGATGCGCGGCGCGGGCGTATTTACGTCCCGCTGGATGAACTGCAACGATGTAACGTCAAGGCGTCGGACCTTCTGGCCGCGCGCTATGTCGACGGCTTTGTGCCGCTGATGCGCCTGCAGGCCCAGCGCGCACGCGCAACGTATCGGGAAGCGCTGGCGCTGCTGCCCGAGGTTGACCGCAAGGCGCAGCGGCCCGGGTTGATGATGGGAGCGATTTATTCGACGCTGCTGTCCGAGATAGAGCGCGAAAATTTCCAGGTGCTGCACCAACGCATTGGGCTGACACCGCTGCGCAAGCTGTGGCTTGCATGGCGCACATGGGCGTTCGGTTGAGCGCTCCGCGAAGAGTTGCAGTGATAGGTGCCGGCTGGGCCGGCTGCGCCGCCGCGGCGGAGTTGGCGCAGCACGGTGCATCTGTCCTGTTGCTCGAAGCCAGCGAAGAGCTCGGTGGCCGCGCGCGTCGTCTGCCGCTCGTTCTGGCGGGCCAACCCCACGTTCTCGACAACGGGCCGCACCTGTTGCTCGGTGCGTACACGGAAACCACGGAGTTGCTCAAACAACTCAATATCGCACTTGACTCAGCCGTTCACCGGCGGCCATTCGAGCTGAGGTATCCCGACGGCTTCCGCCTGCAAGCTGCACCGCTTGCTGCGCCGTGGCATCTGGCAGTCGCCCTGCTCACTGCGCGCGGCTTGAACGCGTCCGATCGTTCAGCTTTGATCGGCTTGCTGCGTACGCTGAAACGCGCGAACTGGAACATTGGCAGCGATCGCAGCACGACGGAATGGCTACGCGAATGCCGCCAGACGCCGCATGTCATTCGACGCGTCTGGCGGCAGCTCGCACTGGCCGCCTTGAACACGCCGCTCGAGCGCGCGTCCGCGCAGATCTTCGCCAATGTGCTGCGCGATTCGCTCGGCGCCGTCGGCAATGCCAGTCAGATGTGGGTGCCGCGCGTCGATCTTTCGGCGTTGCTTCCTGACGCAGTCGAGCGCTGCGTCGTCGCGCATGGCGGCGAGGTGCGCCGGGACGCGCGGGTCGAGCACATCACGAGTAACGATCGGTTTCAGCTTCAGCTACGCAACGATCCCGAGCGCCCGATCGAGGTGGACGCCGTGGTCTACGCGGCCCCGCCGGCGTATCTCGAACGCATCGTCGGGACGGAGCCTGCGCTGGCTCCGATCATCGAGACGGTGTCGCGCTTCGAGTACGAGCCGATCTACACGGTGTACCTTAAGTACCCGCCAAATGTTCGCGTCGCGCGCGGCTTCGTCGCGCTGCTCGACGATCCCGCGAAGCGACGCTACGCGCAGTGGGTGTTCGATCGAGGGGTACTCGATCGGCGCAATCAAGGCGTTCTAGCCGCGATCATCAGTGCCAGCGGCGCGCATGAAGCGGAATCGATCGACGATGTTTGCCGCGCAGTAGCGGCACAGTTGACCGATGATCTGGACCTGCCGGCGCCGCTCGATGCACGCGCCATCGCCGAGCGGCGCGCAACCCTCGCTGCCATACCCGGTTTGAAGCGGGTGCGCAATCTCACACCGTGGCCGGGCTTTGTGCTGGCCGGCGATTGGACCGAGTCCGACTATCCATCGACGCTCGAAACTGCAGTGCGCAGCGGACGCGCCGCAGCGCGCATTGCACGTGCTCGACCACTGGACTGTCGCTGACAGTTGTCGTAGCAGGCGATGCAAGAGCGTCGTTACGCATCGCACTTGCAATCCGCCAGGAGCACTGCTTCCGCCATGCCACCGAGCGGAGGGAGGACTGCTCGATTTTCCAGCCGGTTATATGCAGTACCGGTCTCCAATGCCGCACTGGACAACGGTTTCCGGCCGGATGCATGATTCGGTTAACGACACCGGGCTCCGGTTATCAGTCAAAAGACACGAATAAATCAAGTTAGCCTGCATGGACATCATTGGTCCTGAACTCCGACGCGAGTCCGAGTGCGAGGCAGTTTTACGCACTTTGCCCAAGTGGTTCGGCATCGAGCGCGCGTTGCTCATGTACGTTCGAGACTCTGCGGTCATGCCCACGTTCGCTCTAACAAGCGAGGGCGCCGTCGTTGGCTTTATCACGCTGCAAGAGCACTTTGCGCACTCGTGGGAAATCCACTGTGTCGCAATTTCGGCTGAGGCGCGTGGCAAGGGTCTGGGAACCCGTCTACTCGCTCACGCTGAGGTTTGGCTAATTGCCCGCGGCGCTCGGTTCTTGCAAGTCAAGACCGTAGCGGCCACGAGCCCGAGCCTCGCCTATGCCCAGACGCGGGAGTTTTACGCTCGCCGCGGATTCACGCCGATTGAGATCTTTCCAACGCTGTGGGATCCGCACAACCCAGCGCTACAGTGCATGAAGGTGCTGAATGCAGGCTAACCCTTCGCTCCAGCCGACGCGCTACGGCCTGCGGCCTACGCACTCGGCTGAGCTCAAACGTTAGGCCTCGGGACCCAAGCGTATCTTTGAGGCATGGGTACCGAATTCGAATGGGATGTCGCCAAAGCTGAAGCCAATCTCCGAAAGCACCGTGTGTCGTTCGAAGAGGCCGTAACGGCTTTCTCTGACGTGCTGTCCTCGACCGTTACCGATCCGTTGCATTCGAAAGCGAAGCGAGATACGTACTGCTTGGTCAAACCAGCGAGGGTCGCCTCGTCGTCGTGGTCCACGCAGACCGAGATGCGAAAATTCGCTTAATCAGCGCGCGTCTCGCGACGCGCAAGGAACGCAAACACTATGAAACGAACCGTTGACAAAGATCTGCTCCCCGAATACGACTTCTCCGGGGGCGTCCGTGGAAAGTATGTTGCCCGCCTCGCCAAGGGTAGCAACGTTGTGGTTCTGGATCGGGACGTACAAGAGATGTTCCCTGACTCGGTAGCCGTCAATGCAGCTCTTCGAGCGCTCGGGAAAGCGGTTGAAGCTAGCCGTCGGCCAACAGGGCTAACTCGTCGCTCAACACGGACGCGCGCAAAGAGCGCGCGCGCCGGTTAGCTCAGGCGTTGGCTGTCATGAATAGACATCTCGTAAGTTTGGCGATTTCGGTTTCGATTCTTGCGTCAACATCGTTTGCTTGGGCCGGTGGAGTGGTGGTCACCCTTTCACCACAGCAGCAGGTCGTGAAAACCGGTGAGTCCCCCCGGTTTGTCGTTGAAGTAAAAGCCGTTGGCACTTCAGTTCGCATCATGAAATTCGCTGCTCGAGAAGACCTTCGAGACAACTACGCAAGGATTCGAGTTACTCGGAACGGTAATCAGATCGAGGTGCCGATTATGATTTCCGATCCCGGACCCACCAGCGATTCGGCTTATGAACTATTGATGCCGGACCAACGCATGTCGTTCGAGCATCGCGGAACGCCGTTCCTCTTGGCTAAGTTGCCGCCTGGCCACTAC
>JBGSWY010000275.1:0-8442 GCA_041751715.1 Burkholderiaceae bacterium | reverse complement strand
TGCCGTACGAGTTCGTGCGCGATCTTCTTCAGCCGTTCGGGACGGGTCAGCAGCATGTATTGCTTGCCGAACTTCCGGGCCAGCTGCCCCTCGGCGTCCTCGTCGAGTTCGGCGGCCACCAGCAGTGCGTCGAGTTCGTCGGCGAACTCGGCGTTGACCAGCTCAAGCTCTGGGATGCGGTTCTCGTAGTACAGCGGAACAGTCGAGCCGTCCTCGATCGCGGCGCGGAAGTTGTATACAGAGACGTAGTCGCCGAACTGCTGCTTCGTGAGCTCCTCACCGGCAACCAACGGCGTGCCAGTGAAGCCCATGAACGACGCGTTGGGCAACGCCCGGCGCATGTTCAAGGCGAGGGTGTCGTACTGGCTGCGGTGCGCCTCGTCGGTGATGACGATCACGTCCGATCGGTCCGACAGCATCGGGTAGGGCTGACCCGGCTCGTTCCTGAACTTCTGGATCAGGGTGAAGATGTAGCGCTCGTTGCCGCGCAGCAGCTCCTTCAGGTGCTCGCCGCTGGTGGCGCGCACATCTTCGCGCGCCGTGGCGCCGGTGGCCTTGAAGGTCTTGCTGATCTGGTCGTCCAGTTCTTCGCGGTCGGTCACGATCACGAAGGTGCAACTGCCCAGCACCTTGCGCAGCACCTTCTGCGTGAAGAACACCATCGACACACTCTTGCCCGACCCCTGCGTGTGCCAGAACACGCCGAGGCGCTTGCGTTCCAGCCTTTCCGTCTCGCGCAGCTCCACCAGCCGCGCGATGGACTTGTTGACGCCGAGGAACTGGTGGTTCTTGGCCGTCTTCTTGAGCAGGCCGCCCTTGCCCTCCTCGAAGACAGTGAAGTTCTCGATGTAGTCCAGCAGCCGCTCCGGCTCCAGAAGGCCGCGCAGCGCGCGCTCCAGGCTCACCTTGCTGCCCTTGCCAGCGACCTCATCCTCATCGGCCACGCGCTTCCAGTCGAAGAAGTGCTCCCACGCGCTCGTCAGCGTGCCCACCTTGGTGTCCGAGCCGTTGCTCAGCAGGATGAAGGCGTTGGGGTGAAAGAGCTGCGGAACGCTCTGGCCGCGGTAGTCGCGCAGGTTGTCGTCGAAGGCGCTCTTCAGCGGCACGCTGGGCTTCTTCAGCTCGATGACCACCAACGGCACGCCGTTGACGAAGGCCAGCAGGTCGCAGCGGCGCCGGTACATGTCGCCGGCCACCCACATTTGCGAGGCCAGGAAGAACTCGTTGTTTGCCGGCGTGGCCCAGTCGATCACGCGCAGGGTTTCGGTGCTGTGCCCGCCGTGTTCGTCGGGCACCTTCACCTTCACGCCGTCCTTCAGCAGCCGGTAGAAATCGCGGTTGGCGTTGACGGCGATCTGCTTGGAGCGGTCCTGCGCGAGCTGCTCGACGGCCTGTGCATAGGCGTCGGCCGGCAGGCCGGGGTTCAGGGCCGCCAGCGCCGCGCGCAGGCGGCGGGTCAGGATGACATGGGACTCGCTCTGGCGCCCCTCGCTGCCCAGTTCACCGAAGGACTCGGCGTACAGGTTCTTGCAGCTCCAGCCCAGCGAGGTCAGCAGGTCGATCGCCGGCATCTCGACGAGTGCCACCTCGCTGTAGCCGGCGGAGACCTCCTTGATGCCGGGCGGCGGCGTCATGCGGCAAGGGCCTCCGGCTCGGGCATGTCCGATACGTCGAGTTCACCGGAAATCAGCTTGGGCAGCAGCAGGTCGCGGGTGGTGCGCAGGTTTGCGTTCTTCACCTGAAGCTTCGCGACGAGCCGCATCATGGGGTCCGCAATGCGATCGAAATTCTTCACAAGATCGTTCGGCGGCTTCAACACCTTCGCGGTCTCAAAGTCCTCCGCCCCGACCGCCGGATAAGCGGCGCCCTTCGCGTGATTCACCAGATGCGAGACGAAGTCGTCGCTGGTTACGCACTGGTAGATGAATGACGACGGTGCGCCATCGGGCGAGAGCACGGCGAAACCGGTGGAGACGAGTAGGTTGGGTTCCGGGTCCACAACCAGCGAGTAGGACTTGCGATTTGGCCGTACACAGGCCCAGATCACGTCTCCGTCCCGGACGATCCGTCGCGCCCGGCCAGGGGCGTCTGCGAACAGCATCAGCTTCTTGCTGTCGATGCTGCCAGTGGAAACCGACGAGATGTCCACGTATCGAATCTCGGTAGGCTCCGCACCACGCCGCACACTGCGAGCGTTGACATCAGCAAGTTGTCCGAGCGCCGAGACCACCCAGCCCTCCGGCACCAACCCCAACTCGGACTCGACCATCTGCACCTTCTCGGGGCCGGGGAAGCGGAAGCGGACGAACCACTCCCCGTAGATGCGCCGGGCCATCTCCTGCAAGATTGCGATGCGCCGCATGTTGTTCTCGATCAGGTCGTCGTAGGCGGAGAGGATTGAGGCGATGCGGCGCTGTTCTGTCATCGACGGCAGCGTCGGCAATTCAAGGCCCCGAATGTCTTTCATGTTGAGATGGTGGACGGTCGCGCCGTTCGACTGCGAGTGAATGCGACCCTGAATCTCATCGCCGAGCATCAAGTAAACCAGGTACTCCGGTAGCACCTTCGCTCGATCTGCCCTGATGAGAACAGTGCGTTGCCCGAGGCAAACCTTCAACCCAACCGGAACAATAGCGACGTTGCCGATCGGAGCCTCTCGGGCGAGTATCAGGTCACCCGGCCTTGGCTCCATGCGTTGGGTCCACTTCTGGTAGGTGTCGTCGGAGACCCTGTTCACGCCTTCGAGAATCAGCCGACCGCGGCCAATGTTTGGCGTGCGTATCGACGGATGACCTTCCGATTGAGTCGATGCGGTCTTGTGCTCGCAATCCACGATCGCCAAGCACACGTCGTTCAATGTGAGTCTCATCGGAGCAGCCACTACACGGCGCCTTCGAGCAGGGCGCCAACGCCATCCGCGATAGCCGTCTGCAACTCCTCCGCCTTGGTGTTGAGTGACACAAGTTCCTCATTCAACTTCTCAAGCCGCTCGGCAAAGTCGAAGTCGTCTGCGGCGCGTGCGCTGACGCCGACATACCGTCCCGGATTGAGGCTCCAGCCCTGCGCTTCGATCTCGGCCAGAGTCGCTACCTTGCATAGCCCGGCAGTGTCGGAGTAACCACCGCTTGGAAAGCGCTCCGCCAACATCGCCTTGCTCCCCGCGACAAGCTCCGGCGCTTCACCGCGGTAGAGCCGTGGAATGTTGGCCAGAAACTCCAGTTGCTCGGGCGTGAACTCGCGGATCGCGCGCGTCACCTGCTTGAAGTGCTGCCGCGCATCCAGGAACAAGACCGTATCCTTGCGCGGCCCGCGCGCCTTGCCCCGGTCGAAGAACCACAGCGTGCAGGGCAGCGTGACGGTGTAGAAGAAGTTGGAGCCAATGCTGACGATCACGTCCACCGCGCCGCTCTCGATCAGCCTCTTGCGAATCTCCAGCTCGCTACCGCGCGCGTCGCCGGCCGAGTTGGCCATCACGAAGCCGGCGCGGCCGTTCTCGTTGAGGCTGGCCGCGAAGAGCTGGATCCACAGGTAGTTGGCGTTGTCGGTGGTCGGCAGGCCCAGCGCGAAGCGGCGGTCGTCCTTCAGCCGGTCCTTGTCCACGCCGGAGACATTGAACGGCGGATTGGCCATTACGAAGTCGAAGCGGCCCAGGGCTTTGTGCGGGTCTTCGTAGTAAGTGTTGGCCTCGCGCACATCGCCCGACAGGCCGTGCACCGCCAGGTTCATCTTGGCCAGCTTGACGGTGTCGCCGGCCTTCTCGGTGCCGAACACGGTGAGTTCACGGGTGGCGTTCTTCTGATGACGCTGCACGAAGGCGGCCGATTGCACAAACATGCCGCCAGAGCCGCACGCCGGGTCGAAGATGCGGCCGTGAAAGGGTTGCAGGATCTCGACGATCAAACGCACGATGCTGGTGGGCGTGTAGAACACGCCGCCCTTCTGGCCCTCCTTCAGCGCGAAGTTGCCGAGGAAGTATTCGTAAACCTTTCCGAAGGCGTCGCCCTCAAGATCGAGCGGGGCCAGCAGGCGCAGCAGCTCCACCAGCGTGCCATTGGGCAGCAGGTTGTAGCCGCGCGGCAGCACGCCCTTCAGCTCGGGGTTGTGCTCTTCCACCAGTGCCATCGCAGTGGCGATAGCCTTGCCCAGGTTGGCGCCCTCGGTGAGCGTCAGCAAGTGCGAGAACCGCGCCTGCTCGGGCAGGTAGAGCACGCCCTCAGCCTGGTAGTCCATCGGCTCGCGCTCTTCTGCGGGTATGCGCTTCGCATCGAGGGCTTGCACAACCTCGCCGAAACGCTTGTCGGCATAACGCAGAAAGATCAGGCCAAGGACGGGAGTCGAGAACTCGGCCGGCTTCAGGCCCGTGTTGGCCCAAAGCTGGTCAGCAGCGGACCAAAGCCGGTTCTCGATTGCGACAAGGTCGAATGCCATTGGCTGTGGTTTTTTTTTGTGAACAGCGGCGAAGTATTGACCAACCTGTTCACACCGAACATCGTAAATGGCGGCAGGTAGCGCCTCTTCGCGCTGTTTTCCTTCAAAGTGTTTTGCCTGGAGACCTCTCAATGGTGGTTGGAGGGACGGTCAATGGGGATCAAGGAAGTAAGCGCGGGGCAAGTTCGGGGAGCTATGTTCAGCAGCGAATCAACTGTAGCCTTGAGTCGTTAATCTCGACTCCTCTTATCAGTGTCCGCCGGCAATTGTTAAGAGAAGTTTGATGCGGTTAGGAGCGGGATCGTTGTGCCGACGAATGCCTAGAGGCGGGTAGACACGTCGCGCGCCGAGTACGAGGCAGCTCGCCAGCTTTTTCCTGTGGCTCGCATCTGGTCCGAATCTGCGCCTCGATCTCTCTTTGCAAGCAAAGGCCCACTCTGTTCTGCTGCTCGAGTGCTACAAGGCTGTTACCGATCTGGGTGAACAAGACCGTCTGAGAATCTGAGGGATGATCCTTCATTACTATTGGTGGAATTCTCGGCGGAAATAATCAGTAACCGCCCGGAAAGCCAGTATCCACGCGGTGCTTGACAGACCTCTTCTCCACCATCTAATCAGAAGAACAAGACCGCACTTGTGTTCTGGAGCCATGAACCTTCCGCTTTGGAGAGCTACGGTTCAGAGTCGAATACGCGGCGGACCCCCAAGGTACGTGCGTGCGTAGCGAGGCACTGTCAACCAGGGCGCGAGCGCAATGCAATATTCGGCGGACAGGCCACCTGCAAAGCCGTCGCGAGCTGACACGTCAGCGTCAACAATTGCAGGCGCCTAATGTCAGCTTGCCTTCGAAAGGAGCGCCATGCGCATCGCCACCTTTAACGTCGAGAACCTCTTCAGCCGACCCATCGCTTTGAGCTTCGAGGATTGGGACGATGGCAAGCCGATCCTGGAGGACCACAGTCGCTTCAATCTGATTATCGGCAAGCCGACCTACTTGGCCCAGGACAAAGCCAACTTGCTTGGCATCATGAACCGCTGGGGCCTGACGAGTCCGCACGCACAGTCGCGTTACTTCTTCCTGCGCGACATTCGCGGTGATTTTGCCAAGTTTGCCGGCGGCAAAGCGGTCGAGATCCGGCCTAACGGCCGGGCCGAATGGATCGGTTGGCTCGAACTGCAAAGGGCAGGGATCAACGCCGATGCGATCCGCAACACCGCGCGGATGATTGCCGAGGTCGATCCGGATGTCCTGCTTCTGCTCGAGATTGAGGATCGTGCAACGTTGCAGCGCTTCTACTCCCAGTTGGTGTGGCCGCTGCTAAAGGCGCAAGGCAGCGCGCCGCACCAGATATTCATGCTGGTCGACGGCAATGACCCGCGCGGGATCGATATTGGCCTGATGACCCGCTACCCATTGGTTGGAATGCGCTCCAACGTGCACCGCAAGAATGCGGCCGGCAACCCGCTGTTCAGCCGGGATGCTATCGAGTTCTATGTCGACATCGGCAAGAAGAACTTTCTCGCTCTGATCGGCAATCACTTTTCCAGCAAGGCCAGCGACCTGCGCGGCAAAAGGCGGCGCGAGCAGGCGCAAGAGGTGGTAGCGATCGTGGAGGACTTACGCAAGCGCACCCCGTGGATCGTCGTCGCCGGTGACCTGAACGATCATCCGCAGGGCGGCAGCCTCAGCGCACTGCTCAATCACGCCGAGCTGAAGGATGCGATGGCGCTTCCGGCCTACAGCGGTCGCCCCGGCACGTACAAAACGGCCAGTGCGACGATGAAGCTTGACTACATGTTGCTATCCAAAAAGCTCCAATCGAAAGTGACCGCGGTGGATGTGAACCGCCGGGGTTACTTCTCGATATTGTGGGAGCCGTTTGACGACATCAAGGCCGCTGCACCGAACAAGCGCTCGTTGCTGCAGGCGTCGGATCACCATTGCCTTTGGACGGACTTGAACTTTTAAGTTGACGCGTTGCCATGCTCGGGCCGCTCCTCATGTTCAAAGGCATCGCTATAGGTGATGTAGTCCAGCAGATTGAGCCGGCAGCAGGCTACTGGGAACGCTATGAGCGAAGCGCACGAGGCGGCCAGCGTCCTGCCGGACGCTCCTTGTATTACGCGGGCGTCGCTAGCTTGAGTCCAACGATTCCGGCCACTACCAATCCGAGACTCAACAGCCGCCCCGCATTGGCGGACTCGCCGAACAACACGATGCCCAGTATCGCAGTCCCCACGGCACCGACCCCCACCCAGACCGCATATGACGTGCCGACGGGCAACGTCTTCATGGCCACGCCGAGCAAGCCAAGGCTCACGACCATCGCTGCTACCGTGCCGACGGTTGGCCACAAGCGCGTGAAGCCTTCTGTGTACTTGAGACCGATAGCCCAACCAATCTCGAACAACCCGGCGACTACGAGAACAACCCACGCCATACGACCCTCCAACAACACAAATGATTTGAAATGCGATTGTCCACCTGGGCAGTTCGTGGATGGTCCAGCGTCGGCACGTAACATGCTGCAAGGTCAATGCTTCGACCGGAGGCCGAGATGAAAAGCTACTGGATGGTCGCTTTGGCGTTAGTCACGATTCTGGTGAGCGGATGCGCAACGCAGAACAGCGAACGCTCGATCGCGACGGTCACCACGGCGCACTGCGTCGATCCAGCGTCACGCCGGATCGAATGCCACGACGGCCTCAGCGCGCTAAACAAGCAAAGTGTCGCCGCTGAACGGTGTGTTGAAACGATCCTTCTTCGCGGCACGAGGCACGGCGCGTTGCACCGCACCGTCCTGTGTTAGCGACGAATCGCTGACCGCGCGGTAGCGACTGGTTACGCGGCGATCAGCGATCGCTGTTCGGCCGGCGCACGGTGATGCCGCGCGACAAAGCGGTTGCATCATCGGCGACATGCACGTCACGCAGGATGCGCCGGTGCCCTGGGCCAGTGATTGCCAGGACGTGCGTCCGAGAACCGCTCGTTAAGGCACATCCATTGCGTCTATCAGACGACGACCCTATCTCGCTTTCCAAAAAGGGCCTGGTGTTAACGAACAGCGCTGTCCTGCTCATTCGGTGCCATGCCCTTTTCCGCAAGCTCCGTAATTGCATTATCGTTTTTCGACAGATGCGCCAACTTCATGCCGCGCAGCACGTTCGCGGCCTTGGTGAACTGGATGTTCTCGTATCCGACAACCTCGATGCGGTTGCCCCACGGGTCGCGGAAATCGAGGAACGGACCTGGCAGCGCTTCGATGCCGGCGTCGGCCAGCGCAGCTCGAACCGCTTCCTTGTCATCGACGACCAGTCCGAAATGACGACCATCGTCGGCAGGCTGGCTGCGGCCCTTCTGCAGCGCGATAAACTGGTCACCCAGATCGATGAAGGCTGACGACTCGTCCTGGCTTCGAAGTTCGAACTCGAACAGGCGACGGTAGAACGCGAGCGCCTCCTCGATGTCGCCGACCTCGAGCGCGACGTGATTAAAGCCGATCGCGCGGGCTTTTGTAGTTGCAGGCATGGAAGTCCTCATTCTATGTTGCGACACCGCCGTAAAATTTTCAGCTTGACCGCGATACGTGCGACATGGTGGCCTTGATCGCGCGCGCCGTCGAGGTTATGGGTGCTCGGCTGTCGGTCGCTGTGGTCGTCGCCGTTGGCAATCGCCGAGGCGCGGTAAGGCGAGCCGCCGGTAACTTCGCTATCTGCATCTGGCCCTTGAAGCTGTGCGGAAGGCCGACGATCACCCTGCCGAGATGCAACAGCACCGCGTGGGTCGAATGAATCGTGGGTTCCTGGCCGCCGAGTTTCCGGGGACTCTTGCCAACGGATGATGGCGTGCCTCGCAGCAGAGTGACAGCCGCTTCAGGGCTTCGACTTCAGCGCGTCAGATAACCGCCGTCCACCACGATCGTCTCGCCGGTGATGTGATGAAGCACGTCGGACGCCAGCAGCGCAACGACTTGGGCGATATCGTTCGTGGAGGCGAAGCGGCCCAGTGGAATT
>JBGSWY010000274.1:0-5716 GCA_041751715.1 Burkholderiaceae bacterium | reverse complement strand
GCCGGAGGCGTCCGCGGCGCGCACGACTCCCCACTCGGCAGCGTCTGTCGCAGCTCGGCCGCCGGTCGCCTGCGCGTGCCACAGCCGGATCGTTGCACCCTTCAGCGTGCTCGATGCGACCGGAAACGGATTCAATGCGCGCACCTTGCGCTCCAGTCGGGCGGCCGTGCACGACCAGTCAAGCCATGCTTCCGATTTGTTCACCTTGGACGCATAAGTAGCGCCGTCGGGCTGCGGCGTAGCCACCAATCGATCGACGTTGCGCAGCGCATCGACGATCAGACATGCACCGAGGCGCGCCAGCTTCGCGGTCAGCGTCGCGGCCGTATCGTCGGGCGCAATCGCGACTTTCCCGGCCATCAGCATCGGGCCGGTATCGAGCCCCGCGTCCATCTGCATCAGCGTGATGCCGGTTTCTGCATCACCTTCCTCGATTGCGCGGACGATCGGCGCCGCACCGCGCCAGCGCGGCAGCAGCGACGCGTGAATGTTGATTGCCGATAGTTTCGGCGTCCACTCGGCGCGCAATCCGCGCGGGATATCGAGAACCTGCTGCGGCAGGATCAACCCATAGGCGGCGACGACCAGCACGTCGGGCGCGACGGTTTGCAACCGTTGCTGAGCTGCTGCCGCCGCATCTGCCTTGCGCAGCGAGGCCGGCGTGTCGACTTCGATGCCATGCGACAGCGCGAGTTGCTTGACCGGGCTTGGCGTTGGCTTCAACCCGCGGCCGGACGGACGATCCGGCTGCGTCAATACCAGCGGCACCGTCCAGCCTGCGCCCGCAGCGGCGCTGACGATGGCGTCCAGAGCAGCCGCCGCAAAGTCCGGCGTGCCGGCAAAGACGATTCGCATCGCGCGATTCTAGGGGTGCTACCGCCAGGGCATGTTGCCGCCCAGCGCGAGCAGCGCGACCAGTGCAACGAAACCGGTTGCGATACCGACGAAGAGATTGCGGCGAAAGACGAAATAGACGATCAGTGCAAACGCGCACGCGGCCACACGTGCGGACAGTGGCGTGGCAGCGAGCGTGCCGGTGGGCAGCAGCAAAATGCGCACTGCCAGTCCGGCGATCAGGGCGTAGGCGACACAGCCCGCCCAGACGAAGAACTCGCTGTCCAGGCTGACCCTGCTGGACACCAGCATACCCAGGCCGCGCCACAGGTAGGTGGCGAGACCGCAGGCGACGACCAGCAAGGCGAGTTCAAGCACGCTTGTTTCCCCTCACCAGCGCCCACGCCAGGGTGCCACCGATCAGCCCGCCGAGCAGCACGCTCCACTGCGGCGCTGCCAGGTAGATCAGCGGCCCAGCCACTGCGCCGCAGGCGAGCGCCAGCACACCATGACGGGTGCGCGTCTCGCCGGTGAGAATGAGCACGAAATACAGCGGCCCGATGAACACCAGGGCTTGACGCACGAGCGGCGGCAGCGAGTCGGCCAGCGTGTAGCCAAGCGCAGTGAACACCAGGCATGCCACCCAGTTGGTCAGCGCAAAGCCGACAAACCAGGGCAGGCGCTGCTCGAGCGGCAGCTCCGGGCAGCGGCGCATGCTCGCTGCCCACCCGGTCATTGCCAGCAAGTGCACCGCCGCATAGAGCCGCCATGTCGCCTGGCCAGGCCGGCGCAGCATCGGCAGCAGCGCCACAGTCATCGGCAGAAAGCGCGCCGAGGTGAGCGACACCGTAATCACGATCAGCACCGGCAACGTGCCGGCGATCGACATCTCGAGCATCGCCAGTTGCCCGGGCAGTGCAAAGATGGTCACCGTGGACAGCAGCGCCGCCCACAAAGGAAACTGGCTGCCGTTGGCAAGGGCACCGAACCCCAGATAGCCGGCGGCGAGCACCATCGACGGCACGCCTATGGATTCGCGCACCGCCGCCCGGAAGGCGGCTCGGGCATCGGGATAAAGGCTCAAATCTTGATCTTCGGGTCGAGCCAGTCGCGCAGCGAGTCGCCGAACAGGTTGAATGCAAACACCGCCAGGCTGATTGCCACTCCGGGGAACACGATCATCCACGGTGCCTGCTGATAGAAGTCGATGGCCGATCCCGACAGCATCAAACCCCAGGCCGCCGTGGGCTCGGTTACGCCCAGCCCCAGGAACGACAGCGAGGCCTCGAGCAGGATGGCCTGGCCGACAAAGGCGGTGAGCATGATGAGATAGGGCGCGACCACGTTGGGCACGATGTGCCGGAAAATGATGCGCGTGTGCGAGAAACCTGCCGTGCGCGCCGCATCGATATAAGGCATCTCGCGCACAGCGAGCGCTGATGAGCGAACCACTCGCGCCACCTTGGGCACCATCGGCAGGCCGATCGCGATGATCAGGTTCCAGTCGATGCCGAACACGATGTTCTTGCCCAGCACCGAGACCACTGCGAGCGCCAGCACGATGATCGGGAACGCCAGGATGATGTCCATGAAGCGCTGGATGATCATGTCGGTGCGGCCGCCGAAGTAGGCCGATGCCACGCCGATGATCGCGCCGAGGGTCGAGCCGATCAGCGAGGAGAGGAAGCCCACCGCCAGCGCCGTCTGCGAGCCGTAGATGATGCGCGAAAACACGTCGCGGCCGAAGTTATCGGTGCCCAGCAAGTGACTCGCCGATGGCGGCGCCAGGATGTTGGCGTAGTCCACCGTCAGCGGGTCATGCGGCGCCACCCAGGGGGCAAATACCGCGGCCAGGATCATCAGCACGATGATCGCCAGCCCTGCGGTGCCGAGCGGCTGCTGCAGAACAAACGCGAGCACCGGGTGGCGGCGCTTGGGCACCTTGTAAGTGATCTCGATCGGGGCGGGAACAGCACTCATCAGCGATAGCGAATACGAGGATCGAGCCATGCGTACAGCAGATCGATCACGAAGTTGACGATGATGAAAAAAGTGGCGACCAGCAGCACCAGCGCCTGGACCATCGTGAAGTCACTGCGCGTCACCGCCTGCACGAACAGCTTGCCGATGCCGTTCAGATTGAACACCTGCTCGGTGACCACCAGACCGCCGATCAGGAACGCGAACTCCAGCCCGATCACCGTCACCACCGGCAGCATCGCGTTGCCGAGCGCGTGCCGCATCACCACCAGGCGCTCGTAAACGCCCTTGGCGCGCGCGGTGCGGATGTAGTCTTCCTGCAGCGTTTCCAGCAGCGTGGAACGCATCATGCGGGTCGCCACTGCAGAGTAGCGATAGCCGACCGCCAGCGCCGGCCAGATCAGCTGCGCCAGATTCTGACGCGGATTCTCGAAGAACGGCGTGAACGTGATCGGCGGGTGCCACTGGAAATACGTCAGCAGCAGCAGGATGATGATCATGCCGAGCCAGAACGACGGCACCGCGAGCCCGGCGATCGAGATCACCCGGATCACATGATCGATCCAGGTGTCCTTGTACAGGGCCGACAAGGTTCCGAGCGGAATCGCGATCAGCACCGCGAGAATGGTCGCCATCACGGCGACCTGAATCGAAAGTTGCAGCCGGGAGGCGATCTCATGCGAGACCGGATTGCCGGTCCACATCGAGACACCGAAGTCGCCGGTCACCATGCCGCCCAGCCACTTGCCGAACTGGACATAGATCGGCCGATCGAGCCCCAGGCGCGTGCGCTCCATCTCGATGATTTCCTGCGAAACATTGGCGCCTTCGCCGCGCAGCATCACTTCGACCGGATCGCCGCCCATCACGCGCAGCATCAGGAAGACCAGGATCGCAACCCCGAGCCGGGTCGGGATCCTCAACAGCAGCCGGTTCACGATGTAGCGCAGCCAGGGTCAGGTTCGGGTCGAGTAGAAAGTGCAACGGCGGACCCCGGAGGGTCCGCCGCGCTTGGCCGTTTGCGGCTGCTCTCTTACTGGTCCAGCCAGACGTCGGTCAGGTCCTGCCCCACGTAGTGGCTGGGCGTGATGTACCAGCCCTTCAGCGGCTTGTGATGCACGATGATGCGGTGCCACCAGATGGTCGGGATGACATACGCCTGATCGAGCAGCTGACGCTCGAACTCGCGCAGCAGCGCAACGCGCTTGCCGCGGTCGAGTTCTCCTGCCTGCTGGTCATATATGGCGTCGAGCTTGCGGTCGACGTGTCCCGAGTAATTGAGCGGTGAACGATCCGCGGACAAATACTTCTGCAGTTGCAGGTTCGGCTCGTCCATGAAGTCGCAGTTGAAATCGAGCGCGGCGTCATAGGTCGGATTGTCACGCTGCTGCGCGGCCAGGTACAGCCGCGTCTCGAGCTGTTCATGCTGCACCGTCAGCCCGAGCTGCCGCCACTGGTCGATCAGGAACACGCCGACCGGCGTGTAGGGCATCGCCACGTTACGGTTGGTCAGCTTGAACGTCAGGTTCTCGGCTCCGGCCTCCTTCAGCAGCTTGCGCGCCTCGGCGCGGGATGCGTTGATGTCGCGCGCGAATCCCGGCAGCTTGACCAGATCCGCTTCGCTGGTCGCCAGGTCGTAGCCCGGCCGCAGCAGCCCGCCGACGTGTCGCACCAGGGCAATTTTCTGCAGCGCCTGTGCGCCGCCCCAGCGGTCGATCGCCAACGACAGCGCGCGCCGCACGCGCGGATCGTCAAACGGCTTTTTCTTGATGTTGAAGCTCACCACCAGGCTGCAGGCCCAGGGAGACTCGACCACCACCGCTTTGTCGCCGAGCGCCTGCACCAGGCGGTCCCGGTCGGCCGGCGAATGGCCGCGGAACTCGGCCAGTACCTGGCCCGCGGACAGCGCGTTAACCATCGGCGCGCCGCCCATGAATACCGCCCGGTAGCCCTCGAGATACGGCTTGCCCTTCTGGAAGTAGCCATCGAACTTGCGCCCCACCCAGTGCGAGCCGGCCTGATGCTCGACGAACGTGAACGCACCGGTGCCGAGGATGTTGCGCTCGGGAAACTTGGGATCAGCCTTGAGCTTGGCCGCGCTGTAGATGCAGTCCCAGGGTGACGCAAAGTTGGACAGCATCGAAGCGTTGGTCTTCGACAGTTTGAACACGACCGTCAGCGGGTCGGGCGTTTCGATGCTTGCGATGTCCTTGTAGGTTTCCGCGCGCAGAGAGCGCACGCCGGCCGGCGGATTCCGCAGCCTGTCGTAGGTAGCGCGGATATCTTCCGACGTAAACGCCGAGCCGTCATGAAACTTGACGTTGGGCCGCAGCTTGAAGGTGTAGGTCAGGCCGTTGGGCGCGACCGTCCAGGATTCGGCCAGGTCGCCCACCACCTTCGGATAGTTGGGGGTATCGAACTTGAGCAGGGTCGAGTAATGCGGCCGCACCGGATGGATAAAGGCGAATGAGCTCTGCGCGTGGCAGTCGTAGTTGGGCGGCTCGGCGCTGACCGCGAAGGTGAGCGACCCGCCCGTCTTTGGCGATTGCGCCAGTGCATGCGGCGCGCCAAACGCGAACACAGCCGCGGCGGCGCCGACAGCGGCGGCGAATGGAATCTTCATCTGAGTCTCCTTGTGAATTGTTTTGAAAGCTCTGAGATGCTAACGGGAGTTTGCGCCAATTACATTGATGGTTTCCTATACCTTGATGCAGGCGGCGAAATGCATCGGGGTGATTTCCCGCAGCTCGGGAACGATTTCTCGGCATTCCTGCGTGGCCATCGGGCAGCGCGTGTGAAACACGCAGCCCGGCGGCGGATCAAGCGGGCTCGGGACCTCCCCGCCGAGCACGGAGCGGGCGCGTTGGCGCTCGAGCTCCGGGTCGGGAATCGGGACCGCATT
>JBGSWY010000273.1:0-5056 GCA_041751715.1 Burkholderiaceae bacterium | reverse complement strand
GCCTTTGTCGGCAGGCTGCATCCGCTCGGAGTGATTCTGGCGTCGCTCGTGATGTCGCTTGCGTATATCGGCGGCGAGCTGGCGCAATCGCGCCTTGGCTTGCCGTCCGCGCTGACCGGCGTGGTGCAGGGATTGCTGCTGTTTTTTCTGCTCGCGTGCGATACGTTCATCGGCTATCGCGTGCGAGTTCAGCCTACCGTAGCGGCTTGATGGATTCGCTCGCGTCGTTGATCGCGATCACGCTGAACGCGGGCACGCCGCTTCTGCTGGCTGCCATCGGCATCGTGGTCAACGAGCGCAGCGGCGTGGTCAATCTCGGCACCGAAGGGATGATGATGGTGGCTGCAGTGACCGGCTTTGCAGTGACGCTGGCCACCGGCCAGTACTGGCTGGGGTTCATCGCGGGCGCGCTCGCAGGAGCAGGGCTGGCGCTTTTGTTCGCAGCGCTCGCGGTGGGCCTGCTGACCAATCAGTACGCGACCGGGCTGGCGCTGACCTTGTTCGGCGCCGGTCTCGCGGCTTTCATCGGGTTGCCACTGCAAGGCGAGACGCTGCCGAATCGCGGAGCCGACGGCATTCCATGGCTACGCGAGATTCCGTTCGCCGGTCCGGCGCTGTTTGCGCAGCACTGGCTGGTGTATGCATCGCTTGCGCTGACGGCCACGGTCGCCTGGTTTTTGTTCCACACGCGCAGCGGGCTTGTGTTGCGCGCCATCGGGCAATCGGCGCAGTCTGCGCACGTGCTCGGGCATCCGGTGCGGCAGATGCGCGTCGCCGCGCTGGTATTCGGCGGCGCGTGTGCGGGCCTGGCCGGCGCGTATCTGTCGTTGATCTACACGCCGCTATGGTCGGAGGCGATTGTGGCCGGGCGCGGCTGGATCGCGCTGGCGTTGGTGACGTTTGCCACCTGGCGTCCGGCGCGCGTGTTGCTCGGGGCGTATCTTTTCGGCGGCGTGACGATGCTGCAGTTTTATCTGCAAGGCACAGGTATCGACGTCGCGCCACAATGGCTGGCGATGACGCCGTATGCGGCAACCATCGTGGTGCTCGCCATGATCTCGCGCAACCCGCGCTGGATCAGGTTGAACATGCCGGCGTCCCTGGGCAAGCCTTTCACGCCGGGTGCGTAGAATTTCCCGCCTTATCGGGCGACCTGAGAAAACAACGATGCATTCACCTGCCAAGGTCTTCATCGCAAGTGCCGCTGCACTGTTGCTCGTCGGCTGCGGTCGGCCGGAACCTGCGGCGCCGAAGGTGGAAAGCGACAGGCAAGCTGCTGCTCCCAAAGTTGAAGCACTCAAGATCGGCTTCGTCTACGTCAGCCCGGTCGGCGACGCGGGCTGGACCGCGCAGCACAACGCCGGCCGCGAGCAGATGGTGCAGGCGCTGCGTGATCGAGTCACCACAACGTTCGTCCAGAAAGTCCCGGAGGGCGCCGATGCGGAGCGCGTGATTCGCGACCTGGCGCAGCAGGGGCACAAGCTCATTTTCACGACGTCGTTCGGCTACATGAATCCGACGATCAAGGTCGCGGAGGAATTCAAGGACGTCAAGTTCGAGCATGCAACCGGTTATAAAACGGCGCCGAACGTCAACACGTACAACGCGCGCTTTTACGAAGGGCGTTATCTGGCCGGCATGATCGCGGGACGCATGAGCATGACCGGGACACTGGGCTACGTGGCGGCGTTTCCGATTCCTGAAGTCTTGCAGGGTATCAACGCGTTCACCCTCGGCGCGCGCGCCAGCAACCCCAAGGCACAGACGCGGGTCGTCTGGATCAGCACCTGGTATGACCCGGGCAAGGAGCGCGACGCTGCCAACACGCTGATGGGGCAGGGCGCAGATGTGATCACGCATCACACCGATTCCACCGCCGTGGTCGCGACCGCCGAAGAAAAAAAGAAGATGGCGGTTGCGTACCACTCGAACATGGCGAAGTTCGGTCCGACTGCGCAATTGGTCGCGGTGACGCACCACTGGGGCGACTATTACACGCAGCGCGCGCAGGCGGTGCTCAATGACACATGGAACGTGGCGCCGGTGTGGGGCGGGATCCGCGAAGGCTTTATCAGGCTCGAAGGCTATTCGGACAAATTGCCCAACGACCTGGTCGACGCCGTGAAAGCGCGCGAAGACGATATTCGCGCCGCAAAATTTCATCCGTTCAGCGGCCCGATCAAGAGCAACAGCGGCCAGGAAATCCTCGCCTCGGGTTTCCTGACCGACGCGCAGCTCGGCGCGATGAATTACTACGTCGAAGGCGTGATTGGCAAGGTGCCGGTCGGCAACTGATCCAGCTTCTCCTTACCAGCTGTATTGCACGGTGTAGCGCACCGTCACCTCTGCTTCGGGGGCAATCGTGACCGGAAAGACGACAGTGCGCGAATCCTCCTTGCGATACGTGTGGCTGCGCTGCGCGATGGTCCAGTTGACCCAGCGGTACAGGTTCTCCTTGACGATCACTTCGACGCTCTCCTTTTTCTGATTGCGCAGCTTGACTTCGATCTCCTCGGTCATCGTTTTGCGACTCGTATCGACCTTGAAGTCCACCTGCCGGCGCTCACCGACCACGTCGAACGCCGAGCCCAGCTTCAGCAACAGGTTTTCATTGCGCGGCGTGTGGTCGATCACGTCCTCGCCGATGAACTCGAGCGTTTGATCGGCCGGATCGAGCTTCGATACGCGCACGCGCCCCGCCGGCAACGGCATGCCCATGTTGTTGTTGGCGGCGTTCCTGAACTGCAGATACACATCGACCTTGCGATTGCTCTGCACGCCGTAGTTGCGATCGGTGGCGGGTGACGACAGAAAGCCGCGGTAGCCGCCAGATGCGCCGTAGTACACGAGCAGTTTCTCGCACGGCACGCGGCGCGCGGTCGGGAACAGTTCGATCTGCTTGGTCGAGTTGTCGGGCAGTGTGGTCGCGCGTCCAAGCGTGTACAGGTGATATTCGAAGAAGGATTTTTCCGCGAAACCGTCGATCTCCTGTGCATTTGCCTTGGCGCGGTGTTCCGATCTCAATGGGGCGGAAGCCGGGACCGCCGGCGCCCGATGCACATCGCCGGCCACAAGCTTGAGTTTCGAATCGGCATAGCTGGCGCCGGATTGGTTCACGATGCTGACCCACGCACCGACGTCGAGCTGGCATGCATTGGCGTTTGCGCCTTCGGCGTACGTGACGTTGTAGTCGGCCCACCAGGTCAGCCCCTGCGTCTGGTACGACACGCGGCTGCGATGCGCGCCCGAACGCTGTGCCGCGATGTCCCACACCAGCGTCGGTCGCGTAATCAGTCCGCCCGGTAGCGCGGGCAAGCGAACACCCGCATTGTGCGGAAGAATCTGCACCGTTCCATCGTCGCGCCGCAGGACGACGCCGCCGTGTGTCGACAGCAGTGTCCCGTTGAAAGATTCGGTCGCCTGCCCGCGAACCTGATCGACCGCGATCGGCCGGTCGACATACTTTTCCAGCAGCTTGGCAGTGCTGACCAGATCGAACTGATAGTTCTGTTCGAGCACTGTCGTGCCCCTTGCATCAGTCATCGACTCGAACGCCACCGTGGTCGGATCGATCAGCGCTGCGACATCGGTAAACCGCACCGCGTTGCGGCCCTTCTTCAGATCAAGATCGCGCTCCTGCCGCACGACGGCATAACCGGGAACTGCGCCACGCGTTGGCGATCGATAGGCATCGGGCGGGATCGAGCCCGGTGCGGCGTTGCTGTAGATCGTCAATGCCGTGGCGGGCGCAGGCGCCTGGCCCTCGACGTCGGTGCTGCCGGCGGAAGCCGCTGCCAGTGCCGCGGCGATGGCTGTTTTGATCAATGCGGGAGCGTGCACGAGTTTCTCCTTCAACTTGTAGTGGGCTGGCGCTTGAAACGCTCGCGATCCGAGAAAGGGGTTAACTGCGATACTTCTGCCAATGGACTTCAACCGTTTGATCCGGCAATCCCTGCGCATGACGGTGCGTGACTGGCGCGCCGGCGAGTTGCGCCTGCTCGCCGCGGCACTGGTGGTGGCAGTCGCGGCAGTCACCAGCGTCGGCTTTCTGGTCGACCGCATCCGCCTCGGCCTCGAGCGTGATGCGACGCAGTTGCTGGGCGCCGACCTGGTGCTCAGTTCCGATGCGCCGATCACGAGCGATGCACTCGAGCGCGCCGCCGCGGCGCAATTGCAGAGCGCTCGCACTGTCACGTTCCCGAGCATGGCGATCAGCGCAGCGGACGCTGATAAAAGCGCGCTGTCTGCGGTCAAGGCGGTTTCGCCAGGCTATCCGCTGCGCGGCAACATGCGCGTGGCCGATGCGATCGGACAATCCGACAAGATCACGCGCGAGATTCCGGCGCGCGGCGAAGTGTGGGTCGACGGCCAGTTGCTGCTGGGGCTCGGTGCTGCGCCCGGCGATTCACTGAAGCTGGGCGAGACAACATTTCGCATCAGCCGGATCATCGCGATCGAGCCTGATCGGGGCACGCAGTTCATCAACTTCGCGCCGCGTGTGATGCTCAATATCGAGGATCTTGCGGCCACGCAGTTGATCGCTACCGGCAGTCGAGTGACGTATCGGTTGCTGGTCGCCGGCGAGCGGCCGGCGGTGCGCGCCTACTCGAGCGCACTTGAGCCACAGCTGCAGCGCGGCCAGCGAATCGAAACACTGGAAGGCGGCCGCCCGGAGATGCAGCGCACGCTCGATCGCGCCGAACAGTTTCTTGCGTTGGTGGCACTGCTGGCCGCGATGATTGCGGCGGTGGCGGTCGCGGCGGCAGCGCGCCGCTTCTCGCTCCGGCATCTCGACTCGTGCGCGATGATGCGATGCCTGGGCCTGGCGCAGGCCGACATCTTTCGATTGTTTACGCTCGAGTTCGTCCTGATCGGCCTCGTCGCATGCGCAGCCGGCATGGCGCTCGGCTACGCGGCTCACTACGTCCTGCTCAATGCACTCGGGTCGCTGATCAGCACGACGCTGCCGCAGCCATCACTGCTGCCCGCGGGGCAGGGCCTGGCGTGCGGTCTGGTGCTGTTGCTCGGCTTTGCGCTGCCGCCACTGGCGCAGCTG
>JBGSWY010000272.1:0-2047 GCA_041751715.1 Burkholderiaceae bacterium | reverse complement strand
CAATGCGCGCGCCGAATAGGGCCATTGCGCGATCCGTTCGCGCCGCGCCTCCCAGGTCGGCCGCGGATAGAGAAGCAGGCACCCGTCGGGATGGCGCGTGACCGTCAGGCGACCATCGCAGCCGGCAGCGAGCGAGTCTCGGTGACGGCTGGGCATTGAAATGCGCCCTTTACCGTCCAGTGTGAGTTGTGAAGCTCCCTGAAACACGACGTTTCGCGGGTAGTCGGTCGCGAAGCGAACACTGACTAGCCCACTATCTCCCACTTTTTGACACGGCGTGACTGTACGGCAGCGTGAAACGACCGGTCAAGCGAATTACGGGGATTTTTTAATGTTCACAAGGACTTAGCACATTCTTAGCATAGTTTCACAAGACCGTGAATTGCGTGCGAAAAGAAGGAGATAGCAACTATTCTGCAGGTGGACTCTCACGATGACTTGGCTGCTGGCCTTGTGCCGCCGCCGAGGCGGTCAATATCAGGCGCGCATGCCGCTGATAGGTCATGTACGCCCACATCCAGTCAACCAGCGTGGTGACGCGATTGCGAAAACCTATCAGGAAAAAAATGTGCACCAGCAGCCAGGCCCACCACGCGGCAAGGCCGGAGAGCCGGATGCCACCCGGAAGTACGGCGACTGCCGCCTTGCGGCCGATCGTTGCCAGCGCGCCCCGATCGCGATAACGAAACGGTGCGAGCGCCAGTGTTCGCGCACCCACGCTGCCTATTCGCAGCGCGATCGTGCGGGCGACATAGGCGCCCATCTGCTTGGCTGCATAGGCAACACCCGGCACGGGCTGGCCGTCCTGCATCAAAGATGCCAGATCACCGATCACGAATATCGAATCCGCAGCTTCGACCTGCAATGTCGGCGTGACAAGTACTCGCCCCGCGCGATCCCGCGGCCCCGGCAGACTGCGCGCAAGCGCGGTAGCTTGCACACCGGCGGCCCAGAGCGCGGTGCGAGCCGCGATGCGTTCCCCGGCAGTTGCATTCGATTCCGATGCTGGGTTCGACTCAACATCGACTCCGGTGGCATCGATTCCGGTGACTTTCGCACCGACTCGCACTTCGACGCCAAGCCGTTGTAGTTGCAGCACTGCCTTGCTCGACAGCGAGTCCGGGTACGTGTTCAAGATACGCGTGCCGCCTTCAAGCAACAGCACTCGTGCCTGCGCCGGATCGAACGCGCGAAACTCGTCGGTCAACGTATGGCGCGCGATCTCTGCCAGCGTCCCCGCGAGCTCGACGCCTGTCGGGCCGCCGCCAATCACGATGAATGTAAGCCACGCTGCGCGCTGCTCTGCATCAGGCTCGCGTTCGGCAAGCTCGAAAGCAATCAGTACGCGGCGCCGGATCTCGAGCGCATCGTCGAGCGTTTTCAGTCCCGGCGCGTACTGCGCCCACGCATCGTTGCCGAAGTACGAATGCGTCACGCCGGTGGCGACGATCAAATAGTCAAACCCGACCTCGCCATCGGCCAGCAACACCCGCTTTCCCCGAGCATCGATCGAAATGGCATCGCCGAGCAGCACGCGAACGTTTCGTTGCGAACGCAGGATGTGCCGGACCGGCGACGCGATCTGCGGCGCCGATAGTCCCGCTGTCGCAACCTGATACAGCAGCGGCTGAAACGTGTGGTGATTGGCGCGATCGATCACGATCACGTCGGCCACCGCGTTGCGCAAGCCGCGCGCTGCTGCCAGCCCACCAAAGCCGGCGCCGATGATGACAACTCTGGGACGGGAAGAAGAAAGCAAAGTCCGCCTGTACGCCGGATTCTGGGCGGCGTTCTTGCGAACACCGTGACGACCATTCCTCTAGGCCGGCGATCGCCCGCCGGCTCAAGCCACCTACCCGCAGCCTATCCGAGCAGGATCATCGGCCGCCTATTTGGTGTTGCTCCGCGTAGAGATTGCCCGTTTCACCCGGCGCTCGTTGTTGTGCAACGACTCGCCGACTCGTCTCTGTTGCTCTGATCCTCGCCTCACGGCGGACAGGTGTTACCTGCTACGTTGCTCTACGGAGTCCGGACGTTACCTCTCGCA
>JBGSWY010000271.1:0-3399 GCA_041751715.1 Burkholderiaceae bacterium | reverse complement strand
GAGTCGGAGGGCGACGGCCCGGTCGATGCGTCGTTAAAGGCGATCGAGAGCCAGGTGAAAAGCGGCTGCGAGCTGCTGCTCTTTTCGGTCAACGCCATTACGACCGGCACCGATGCGCAGGGCGAAGTCACGGTGCGGCTGGGCCGCGCCGGACGCATCGTCAACGGCACCGGCGCTGATCCCGACATCATCGCGGCATCCGCCAAGGCGTATTTGAACGCCTTGAACAAGCTGTACATGACGGGCGAGCGGCTGAATCCGCAAACGTCGACGGCTCGCTGAGCTGTTCGCCAGCAACGAAGGGTGGATGCTCTTCTAGAGGATTACGTTGTGGCCGGAGCGGGATTTCCCGCATGCTGCGGGGTACATCCGCACGGCATGCAACGCTGCTAGCATCACCGCCTCCAGCACGCCTCTGCTGCACGGACACTCTGTGAGCTCGAACGACCTGCGCACTTTGCTCGATCGCATTCGCGGCATACGTCATGCGTGCGATCTCGACCTGCTGTTGTTTTTCTTCCGGCATCCGTGCGCGCTTCTCACCAGCGAGCAGATCGTTGCCTTTCTGGGCTACGACCGCGAGCGCGTCGGAAAATCGCTCGACGGGCTGATCGACGCCGGGCTTTTGACGCGCTCGCAGAATCCTGCGCATGCGGCCCGGCTGTACACGCTGCAGCTTCACGCGCGTCCGGGCGGGTTGCTGTCTTCCCTTTTGAAACTCGCTGCCACGCGTCAGGGCCGCCACGATGTGATGCGGCTGTTGGAGTCCGAGTCCACTCCGGGCCCGGGCGCCGGTCCACGGCGCAGCGCGCCGATTCTTAAAATCGCCTGACGAGAAGGTCCAACGATGGCAGACCACAAGCCCGACCTGGTCAAAACCGGCATCAGCGGTCTCGACGCGATTCTTTCCGGCGGAATCCCGCGCGGCAACGTCATTTTGCTGGAGGGCGCGATCGGCACCGGCAAAACGACACTGGGCGCCGAATTCGTCTACCGCGGCATCACTGAGTACGGCGAACCTGGCGTCATCGTCGTGTTCGAGATTTCGCCCGACAAACTGACGCGCGATGCTGCCGGCCTCGGTTGGGACCTGCGTGAGCTGGAGCGGCAAAAACAGTTGACGATTATTTTCACGACGCGCGAAGTGTTCCGGCAGGAGCTGCAACAGGCCGATAGCCTGCTGCTCGAGGAAGCGAACAAGATCGGCGCGCGGCGCATCTTCATTGACGGCGCCGCCGGCCTGTTCCCGCTCGGCAGCGAAGAATCGCGCGAAACGTTTCACATTCTGGTGCAGGGCCTGCAGCGCGAAAACCTGACCGCGATCATGGCGCTCGAAGCGGCGGCCTTCGATGGCGGTCGTTCGCACGCCATGCACGAGGAGTCGATCGCCGATACCGTCATCCGGCTTAGTGTGGAAGAGACACAGCGAGCAGCGACCCGATCGATCAAGATCGTCAAGTCGCGCGGGCACGATTTTCAGATGGGCCAGCATTCTTTCCGGATCGTCAGTGGCCACGGCATTGAGGTCTACCGGCGCGTCCAGGCGCCGCGCATCGCGGGGCGCGACCGGGCGGCCGCGTTCGATCCGACCACGCGCATCACGACCGGCGTCCCCGGGCTCGATGAACTGGTAAACGGCGGCTACTTCCTCGGCAGCACAACGGTCGTGGCCGGAATCTCGGGAGTCGGCAAGAGCGTGATGGCGCTGCACTACATTGCCGAAGGCGCGCGGCGCGGCGAGAAAAGCCTGATGCTGTCGCTCGACGAGCAGGTGCCGCAATTGATGCGCAATGCGGCGAGCGTGGGCATCGATCTGCAACCGGCGATCGACAGCGGCATCGTTCGCCTGCGCTACGACCCGCCGCAGGAGATTGAGGTCGATCAGCACTTTCACCACATCGAACGGATCGTCGCCGAGTTTCAGCCCAAGCGCGTGGTGATCGACAGCTTGTCCACGTACGGATCCGCTCTCGGCACGCAGGGCCGCCTGTTCCGCGACTTCTTCCATGCGCTGGTGGCGCTGATGAAGGAGCACCAGATCGCCGCGGTGTACAACCACGAGAACCCGGAGATGCTGGGCATGTCGTCGATGATGGGCAGCTTCGCGATGAGCTCGCTGGTCGACAACATCATTCTGATGAACTTCATCGAGCTCGGCGACACCTTCCGTCAGGGGTTGACGGTGGCGAAGATGCGCGCGAATCCGGTCATGCGCGTCACGCGCGAGTGCGAGGTTGTGGATGGCAAGGGCATGCGCGTGTTGCCGCGCCAATTGCCGCTCGCAGCGCCGAGCACGGCGTTCTCCGGTTATCACGGCCTGATTTCGCGTTCGCCCGAGCGCCGGCCGCCGCACGCGCCTCAGGTGGACGCCGAAAACTAGGCCGCTGAGTGGACCAGGACCTGTTCGGCTCGGACCTGTGGCAACCGGCGCTCGATAAATACGCGGAGGCGACCGGGCTGACGGTCGAGTTGTACGGCGGTGATGGGCAAGTGGTCTTGGGCTCGCTGCATCTGACGCCGTTGATCGCGCTGTTTCGACAACACGGATTCGAACCAGGCCTGTTCATCGAATGCGCGCGCCGCTGCCTGAATCAAACCGATGTTCGACCGGCAGTGATCGTCACCGAAAACGGCCTGACGGTGGTGGGCACGTCGCTCGTGCGTGAAGGTGAGATCGTCGGCGCCGCAGTGGCCGGATACGCGCTCGCCGAGTTCTTCAACGTGGCAGCGGTGCAGCACTGGGCTAAAGCGAGCGGCATGCCGTTCGATCTCCTGTGGAACATCGTGCGGGGGCAAGCGCCGGCGCCGGAACGCCGACTGGTGTTGCACGGCGAATTGCTTCAAGTGCTCGGCGATGCGCTGCTGCGGGAGAACCGTCGGACCTGGCAAAACGAAGAAATCATCGAGCAGTTGCAATCGGCCGCCGCGGCCAAGGACGAGTTTCTGGCGGTACTGTCGCACGAACTGCGCACGCCGCTGGCGGCGATTGCCGGTTGGTCCAGCGTCCTGAAAATGAGTCAGAGCACTGAACACGCGCAACGCGCCGCCGAGGCGATCGGGCGTAACGTCTGGCTGCAGACCCGAATGATCGAAGACCTGCTCGACGTGAGCCGCATTGCAAGCGGCAAGGTCAGACTCGATCTTGGATTGCACGAATTGCAGTCGCTGATTCGGGCGGCCGTCGAAGCGTCCGCTCCGGAGGTCGAGAAAAAGTCGATCCATCTCGAGTTCGATGACCTCGGCGAGCCGGTATTTGTGGAAGGCGATTCCGGCCGGCTGCAACAGGTTTTCCGGAATGTCCTTTCGAATGCGGTGAAGTTCACGCCTGCCGGCGGCCGCATTCGCATCGTCCTAAGCTGCGACCCGGAAACCGCACGCGTTGTCGTGACGGATACGGGC
>JBGSWY010000270.1:0-1980 GCA_041751715.1 Burkholderiaceae bacterium | reverse complement strand
GCTCGCTCTCGCGAATCAGTTGATCGACAGCATCACCTCCAAGACCTTTGATCCGACCAAGTACGAAGACGACGTGAAAGAGCGCATCGAGGCGCAGATTCAGCAAAAGGTCGAAGGCGAGGAAATCACGGTTCCCGAAGGAACGCCGGCCGCACAGAAGGGCGCCAAGGTCATCGACATCATGGATGCTCTGCGCGCCAGCTTGAAGCGCAGGGGCAGCGGCGACGGCGCCGCCGGCGAAAGCCGCACGGCACCCGCGCGCAAGACCGGCGCGAAGAAAGCAGCCAAGACAACAGCAAAGAAGTCCGCGAAAAAAGCGCCGACGCGCGCCGCACGCAAGGCGGCATAGGCGTAAAACAGGGTCTGACCCCGAACTGACTGAAGTCGGAGCGCACAGATGACACCCACCAACCCGATCGCACGCTACTACGAGGCGCAGACAGCGGCCACCGCCGAGATCGTGCAGGCAGCGCTCAACGGCATGCAGCGATTGCAGCGGATTACGCTGCAGGCGATGCAAGTCGACACCAGTGAGCCGGCCGCGCAACAGACGGCGCGCTTTCAGCGCGACTTGATGCAGGCGATCACCGAGATGAACAGCGACATCGTCCGCGCCAGTTATTCGATGATGGAGCGCATGCGGGACGCTCTCGGCGGCACCGCACAGGGCCCGGCCATGATGGCACCCGCATTTCCGCTGGGTAACGATCCGATGACAAGCCCGATGTCGCTGTATGACTCGGCCGTGCGCCAATGGCAGACCACCGTGCAGCAAATGATGGAAACGCCGTCGGTGGCCATGGCGGTAGCGTCTGCGGTCGAAGACGAAGAGGCCGCGCCGGTCCGTCCTTCGCCGGCGCGCAAATCGAAGCGTTCGGCCAAGCGCAAGACGAGCGCACGCAAGCGATGATGTCGCCTCGGTGACGTTCGCAGCTTGCCCGGTGATCCTGAGTTAACGGGGTCGCCCATGACCTTCGCCATCTGGGCGCTGGCCGTCGGTGCCGTGTTTACCGTCATGGCGCTGTCCGGAACGCTGCTGAAGCGTCTGCCGTTGAGTACTTCGATGTTGTACCTGCTGGCCGGGGTGGCACTTGGCCCGGCCGGACTTGCGCTTCTGAGCCCCTCCGCGATCGAGGATCAGCACATTCTCGAGATAGTGGCCGAGGCGGCCGTTCTCGTTTCATTGTTTGCCGCCGGCCTGAAGTTGGCGGTGCCACTCGCGGACCGGCGTTGGCGCGCCATATTGCGTCTGGCAACGGGATCGATGCTGATTACCGTTGCATTGCTGACCGCCGTCGGTGTAATGCTGTTCGGCCTGCCCTTGGGGGCGGCGGTACTGCTGGCCGCCATCCTCGCACCGACCGATCCGGTCCTGGCTTCGGACGTGCAGGTGGCCGATCCGTCCGATCGCGACTCGCTACGCTGCAGCCTGACCGGCGAAGCCGGCCTGAATGATGGCACCGCGTTTCCATTCGTGATGCTCGGCCTCGGGCTGCTGGGCCTGCACGAGCTGGGGCCGGGCTTGTCGCGCTGGTTCGTGGTGGATCTCGTCTGGCGCGTGGTCGCCGGTCTGACGATCGGAGCGCTATGCGGGCTCGCTATCGGCAAGCTGGTGGTGTATCTGCGCACGCAGCACCAGGAAGCCATCGGGCTCGATGAATTCCTGATGCTGGGGCTGATCGGCGTGTCCTACGGCGCCGCACAGTTCGCGTCTGCGTACGGCTTTCTGGCGGTGTTTGCGGCCGGCGCTGCGCTGCACAGGGCGCAGTTCGGAACCGGCAGCGTTCCGCAGGATGCACGTGTGGACGACGTTACCGGCAACGAGGGCGCCAAGGAGGCGCTGGCGACCGACACGCAGCGCGCCAGTACGTACATGACGCACGCCGTACGCGACTTCAATGAGCAACTCGAACGCATTGTCGAAGTGGCGATCGTGATCATCGTCGGCGCGATGCTGGGAGCGATCGTGCTGACGGCGCA
>JBGSWY010000269.1:0-9173 GCA_041751715.1 Burkholderiaceae bacterium | reverse complement strand
GGCAGGATGATCGCTGCGCGGATAAAAGCGGGAGACGGTGCGGCCCTCGAGCACCGCGGCGTTGTCGCTGTAGGCGACCACCGTGCCTTGGGGCGCTCCGCGATGCGTAGCTCGAATCATGTCAAACAGCGTCGTGTCCTTGCGCTCGCCGTCGATCGCCCAGGCTGCATTAAAAATCTTGTGCCGGCAGTGCTCCGAGTTGGCCTGCGCGAACATCATCAGCTCGACATCGGTCGGGTCACGCCCCATTCGGCCGAATGCGTCGAGCAGGTAGTCGATTTCGTCCTCCGACAGCGCGAGACCCATCTCGGCGTTGGACTGCGCCAGTGCGTCCCGCCCGTGCGCGAGCATCGGCACCGTCTGCATCGGTTTGCTCTCGAGTTCGCGAAACAGCAGGGCTGGATCGGTCGCGGGATCGATCACGCTTTCGGTCATGCGGTCGTGCAGGATGGCAGCGATGCGCGAGGAGTCGCGTCCGCTGGACGACCGCCCGCAAGCAACGTGATAAAGCGTGCCGCGCTCGATGCGCTGAACCGCTGTCAGCCCGGTGTTATGCGCGATATCGGTGGCCTTGCTGGCCCACGGCGAGATCGTTCCAAGTCGAGGAACGATCAGGAACGAAGCGCTGCCATTTCCGGTATCGCCGGCTGGCGCGGCTTCGCCATACGACAGCAGTGCGTCCAGGCGCGTGCGTTCTTCGGTTGGCAACGTGACTTGCGCGTGCACGAAATGAATAAACCGCGCACGGACGGCTTGCACGTCGGCTTCGACCGTCCGGATCTTCGCAAGCAACTGCCTGGCGCGAAAAGCCGACAGCGCGTTCGGCCCCGGCAGCGCTAGATACGTCGCATTTGAAGTCATCGTGGAAGGGAGGCGCATTCGCGATGCGTACTGCATCGAGCAAGCGGCGCGCGAATTATAGCGGCGCGCGATCGTTGCGATCGCGCCGCATAACGTCAGGCTGCTACGCGATCCTCTCGCGAGTGCGTCGTTTGCGCCGCAGACAGCGCGCGCAATAACGAGACGTTGCAATCGAGCAGTGAAATGTCGAGCGCTTCGCGCTGCTTTCGGCTCGTCACCGGATCGTTGCGTTCGATAGCCTCGGCAAGCGCCAGATACGGGGCGCAGGGTCCCTTGCGTTCGACCAGTGCAGCGGCGACGCTCGACGGCAACTGGGCACGCGCCAGCAGCCGGGGAAAGGTCGTTCCGGTCATTCGATCGAGCAGCGAGAATGCGCCGGTCTGAAACAACGAGTCGCGCAGTTCCGCGCCGTCGACGCTGCAGCTGGCCAGGTGCTCAAGAAACAAGCCGCGGCGAATGCCCGCGTGCATCAGCGGGAGGGAATCCGCATTGAACGTGGATACCCGCAGCATGCGCGACAGCCAGCGCGTCATCTTCGCGTGACCCAGGACCATGATCGCGCGCTTGACCGATGCGACCTGCATCGGCACCGCAAACGCGGCTGAATTGACGAAGCGGATCAGCTCGAATGCCAGCGCGGTGTCGCGTTTGACTGCGCATTCGATCACATCGATGTCGGCTTGCTCATGCGCCAGACGCAACAGCTCAAGCACGGCCGCCTGGCTTGGTTGCGGAGGGCGTTCGATCGTCGGATGCGCTTCGTCCAGCGGAACCCCCACACTGGCAACGGCCCCGCGTTCGTAGGCCGCCTGCAGCTCGGCGACGCGAAACGCACCGGTAATGATGAACGGCATGCGGCGCATCACATTGGGTGGCGGCGGCGTGTTGCTGCCATCGCTCCGACGGCGGCGGTCTTCGGTAATGTGAATCAGCGCGTAGTCGAAGCAGTCACGCAGCGCCGGCGGCAACGGCACGTCCGGCCGGCCTCGCAACGCCATTTTGACGCCCGCGCGGCGCGCTCGTTGAACCAGTCCCTGCAGGGTCGGATCGCGCAGCGCGATCGCAGGAATTTCGACGATCGCGTTGGGGGGCGCCTGCCAATCGAGCAGCGAATCGTCGAGCTGCGCATCGAGTGGTGCCACCAGCACCAGCGCGCGCGACTCGGGCCACAGGCCGTTCAACTGTTCCAGGATCAACCCGACCGGCAGCCGGTCACTGGGCTTGACCGACAGCATCGTCAGCCGGGTGCCGAACGTGCGCCGCTCGTGATCGACGAGCGGGGCATAGCTCATCGACAGCGAGCCAAGAATTGGGGTCAGACCCCGACGGTCCGGCGCATTCATAGGCGTGCATTATTTCTGCGACCGCCGAGGCAGCGTGCGCGGAATTTCGACGACCGCGACGCCTATTTGCCGAGTTACGCGGACTTCATTTTTTGCCGAACCCGCCGCCGCCCGGAGTTTGAATAACAAACACGTCATCGACGTTCATTTCGGCCGATCCGATGTGGCCCATGGTCTCGATGCGCCCGTCAATTCGCTCGATCCAGTTACGGCCTACTTCGCCGGGTTCTCCGCCCGCCATTCCGAACGGCGCAATCGACCGGTGGTTGGCCAGGATCGACGCCGTCATCGGCTCCAGAAAACGCACGCGCCGCGTGCCGCCGTTCCCGCCGTGCCAACGCCCTGCACCGCCGGAATCGGGGCGTATCTCGTAGCTTTCCAGGCGCACCGGATAACGGAACTCGAGCACTTCCGGATCGGTCAGGCGCGAGTTGGTCATATGTGTCTGCACCACGTCGCTGCCGTCGAAGCCATCGTCAACACTAAGCGCCTCGATGTCCGCGCCAACATGGCGAATACCCGCGCCAGAGCCGCCCGAGATGGTTTCGTAGTATTGATAGCGGTCGTTGCCGAAGGTGAAATTGTTCATCGTTCCCTGCGCCGCCGCCATCACGCCGAGTGCACCGTAGAGCGTGTCGGTAATGCATGACGACGTTTCGACATTGCCGGCAACAACGGCGGCCGGATAGCGCGGGTTGAGCATCGAGCGCTCGGGGATCACGACCCGCAATGGCTTCAGACAGCCGGCATTCAGCGGAATGTCGGTATCGACCAAGGTGCGAAACACGTACAGCACCGCCGCGTAGCACACCGCCGTCGGCGCGTTGAAGTTGTTCGGCAGTTGCTCCGAGCTGCCGGTGAAATCAATGTTCGCCGAGCGATTCTCTCGATCCACAACGATACGAACGCGAATCAGCGCGCCGTTGTCGAGCGGATACTCGAACGCGCCGTCCTTTAGCCGTGTGATCACGCGCCGCACCGATTCTTCGGCGTTATCCTGCACGTGCTGCATGTAGGCGCGCACGACATCGAGGCCGAACTGCTCGACCATCTTCAGCAGCTCTTCGCGCCCTTTTTCGTTGGCTGCGATCTGCGCGCGCATGTCGGCCAGGTTCTGCTCGGGGTTGCGCGCCGGAAACTTGCTCGAACGCAGCACGTCCATTAACTCCGCCTCGCGAATGCGGCCGCCTTCTACCAGCTTGAAGTTAATGAAGCGCACGCCTTCTTCATCGAGCGAGGTGGAAAACGGCGGCATCGATCCCGGGGTCGTGCCGCCGATATCGGCGTGATGCCCGCGTGAGCCGACATAGAACAGAATCTGCGCGCCATTGCGATCGAACACCGGCGTGATCACGGTGACATCAGGCAGATGGGTGCCGCCGTGATACGGATCGTTGATGACATAGGCGTCGCCCGGTTTCATCGAGCCGGCGTTCTCGCGCATTACCGTCTTGATCGATTCGCTCATCGACCCCAGGTGCACCGGCATATGCGGCGCATTGGCGATCAGATTGCCGTCCGCATCGAATAGCGCGCACGAAAAATCGAGCCGCTCCTTGATGTTGACCGAGTACGCAGTGTTCTGCAGGCGCAATCCCATCTGCTCGGCGATCGACATGAACAGGTTGTTGAACACCTCGAGCATGATCGGGTCGGCATCGGTGCCGATCGCTTTTCGCTGCGCACGGGGTCGCACTCGTTCGAGCACGATGTGGTCGAGGTCGGTGACAATGGCTTCCCATTCCGGCTCGACCACTGTGGTTGCGTTCGATTCGGCAATAATCGCAGGGCCCCCGATCACATCCGCCGTCCTTAGGTCTTCGCGTTGATAAAGCGGCGTATCACGCCACTCGCCTTCGCTGTACATGCGCACCGTCGCCTGCGCCGTTAGTGCCGTTGCGCGCTCCGTCTTGGCACCGACACTCTCCATCGCCGTCTCTCCGCGCCCGATCGCCTCGACCGACACCGCTTCGATCACCAGCGCCCGTCCCTGCATCAGGAACGAGAAGCGCTTCAGATACTCGGCATCGAACGCGGCCTGCATGTCCCGCATCGATGCCGCCGGAACGGTCAGCGCCGAGTCGGTGCCGTCGTAACGCAGGTGCACGCGCCGCACGACGCTGATGCGCGCCGGCGCAACCCCCTGCGATTCAAGGTCGCGCGTGGCGTCGGCGGCCAGGCGATCGAGCGCGGAATTCAATGGGTCCATTGCATCAGGCTGCAGCCCGCGTTCGACCGACTGCTCGCGCATCGTTGTTTGATCAGCCAGTCCCATGCCATAGGCGGACAGCACCCCCGCCAGCGGATGCACGAAGACGCGGCTCATGCCGAGCTCGTCGGCCACGCGACAGGCATGCTGGCCGCCGGCGCCACCGAATACGGTCAACGTGTATTGCGTCACATCGTGGCCGCGCTGGATGGAGATGCGCTTGATCGCCTCGGCCATGTTGCCCACCGCGATGTCGAGATAGCCGTCGGCGACTTGCTCCGGGGTCATTGCCCGCCCGGTCGCGTGTTCGATCTCTTCGGCGAGGTCAGCGAATTCCTTGCGCACCACTTGATCGTCCAGTGCTTCACTCGCCGCGCGGCCGAACACGTGGGGAAAGAAAGCCGGGTGAATTTTTCCCACCATGACGTTGCAGTCGGTCACCGTCAGCGGCCCGCCGCGCCGGTAGCACGCCGGCCCGGGGTTGGCGCCGGCCGAATCGGGGCCGACTCTTAGCCGCGCGCCGTCGAAGTGCAGGATGGATCCGCCCCCGGCGGCCACCGTGTGAATGCTCATCATCGGCGCTCGCATTCGCACACCGGCTACCTGCGTCTCGAATGCGCGCTCGCAGTCGCTGACATCGCGGCCGGCGAAATGCGAGACATCGGTCGATGTGCCGCCCATGTCGAAACCAATCACCCGATCGAAGCCGGCGGCAAGGCTGGTGCGCACCATGCCGACGATGCCGCCGGCTGGCCCCGACAGAATCGAATCCCTGCCTTGAAAGCGATGCGCGTCCGTCAGACCGCCGGACGACTGCATGAACAGCAGCTGGGTGCGCGGCAACTCGTTCGCGACGCGCTCGACGTAACGCCGCAGGATCGGCGACAAATAAGCATCGACGACAGTCGTATCGCCGCGCGCCACAAACTTCATCAGCGCGCTGACCTGGTGCGATGCCGACACTTGCGTGTAACCGATTTCACGCGCTGCGGACTCGAGCGCAGCTTCGTGCGCGTGATAGCGATAGCCGTGCATCAGCACGATCGCCACCGATCGGAAGCCCGCGGCATACGCTGCGGCGAGGTCGGCGCGGGCTGCGGCCAGATCGAGTGGCTGCACTACGTCGCCGTGCGCGCCGATCCGCTCGTCGACTTCGATAACTTTCGAGTACAGCAATTCCGGCAGCACGATATGTCGATCGAACAGCCGCGGCCGGTTTTGGTACGCAATCCTCAACGCATCGCGAAAGCCGCGCGTCACCACCAGCACCGTTGGCTCGCCCTTGCGCTCGAGCAACGCATTGGTCGCCACCGTGGTTCCCATCTTCACGGCTTCGATCTGGTCGATCGGTATCGGCGCCTCTGACGCCAGTCCCAGCAAGCGCCGAATGCCGGCGATCGCCGCGTCGTCGTACTGCTCCGGGTTATCCGACAACAGCTTGTGCGTTAGCAGCGAGCCGTCCGGCCGGCATGCGACGACGTCGGTAAACGTACCGCCGCGATCGATCCAGAATTGCCAGCGCAACATCAGCTAACGACCGCCCCCTCAGTCACCGCGAAGAGCCGCGCGCCGAGTTGTTCTTCGAAGGTCGCGATGTGGCTCGATATGCTGGCCTGCGTGGTGCAGAGCCTGTCGGCGGCCGCCTTGAAGCTGGACAGCCGAGCGACGCGGACAAATGCTTCGAGGAAGCGCAGATTCATCTTGACTCTCGGGTGAGCTCAACGCGTAGTATTCGGTGCCGCGATGGTATCAACGCGTCATACCCGCACTTACCCCTGAGGAACGAGGCAACCATGAAACGTTTTCTTGCCGCTGGCGGCGCTTTGGCCGTCGCTTGTTCGTTGTTTGCTGCTCCTGCCGCGGCCCAGACCAAATGGGATCTACCGGCGGGTTATCCGGCCGGTAATCCGCATACCCAGAACCTTACCCAGTTCGCCGCCGACGTGGCGAAAGCGACCGGCAACAAGCTCGCGATCACGGTGCATCCGAACGGCTCGCTGTTCAAAGCGCCCGAGATCAAGCGCGCGGTGCAGAGCGGGCAGGCACAGATCGGCGAAGTGCTGATGAGCCTGCTGGAGAACGAGAACCCGCTGTTCGGCGCCGATGCCATACCGTTCGTTGCTACCGGCTTCGATGCGTCGTGGAAGTTGTGGCAGGCACAGCGTCCGGTGGTCGACAAAATTCTGACGAGCCAGGGTATCAAGCTGCTGTACGCCGTGGCGTGGCCACCGCAGGGCATCTACACGAAGAAGCCGCTGGCATCGGTCGCCGACATGAAAGGCCTCAAATGGCGCGCGTACAACCCGGCTACGACGCGCATCGCGCAAATGGTCGGTGCGCAGCCGTTGACAATTCAGGCGGCCGAACTGTCGCAGGCGCTGTCGACCGGCGTGGTCGATTCCTTCATGTCATCCGGTGCCACCGGCGTTGATTCCAAGGTCTGGGAAAACCTGACGCACTTCGCCACCGCCGATGCCTGGCTGCCGAAGAACATGGTGATCGTCAACCAGAAGGAATTCGATAAGCTGGACAAGTCGACCCAGGACGCGATTCTGGCCGCCGCGAAAGCCGCAGAGGAGCGCGGCTGGAAGCGGATGCGCGAGTACACGAGCGAATCGCTGGCGGCATTGCGCACCAACAAGATGACGGTGTACGAGCCGAGCGCGTCGTTCAAGGCGGAGCTTACGAAGCTGGGCGAGCCGATGCTGAACGACTGGCTGACCAAATCTGGTGCCGACGGGCAGGCCATCATCGACGCGTATCGCAAATAGTCAGTACCCAGCCGCCTCTCCCTCGAGGCGGCTTTTTTTTCGGGCGTAAGGATTGGCGATGCGCGCGCTGCTCGATGGCCTGTTCAAGCTGCTTGGCGCGCTCGGCGCATTCTTCATTCTCGCCATGCTGACGATAGAAGTGGTCGGCATCGTGCTGCGCCAGCTCGGTTATTCGATGGCGGGCGCAGACGCGTACGCCGGCTATTTCCTTGCAGCGGGCTCATTCCTCGCCCTTGGTCACGCACTGCGCCAGGGCGATCACATCCGTGTCGGGCTGATTCTGCAGCGCGTGCACGGTCGCGCCCGCTGGTGGATGGAGGTTTTCTGTCTGGTGATCGCTTCCACGCTCAGCGTGTACTTCGCGTGGTTCTCGGCCAGGCTGGTCTGGGGCTCCTACGCATTCAATGACATCTCGCAGAATGTCGACGCCACACCGCTGTGGATTCCGCAACTGTCGATGGCGATCGGCCTTGCCGGCCTCGCGCTGGCGTTCATCGAGCAGCTCGTGATCACCGTGATTACGCGCCGCCTTCCACCCGCCGTGAACGACATCGCCCGTATCGAATAGATGGGCACCGGCATCGCGTTTCTTTTGATCGTCGCGCTGTTCATCATTCTTGGCGCTGGCGTGTGGATCGGCATTGCGGTGCTCGGCGTGGCCTTTATCGGCATGGAGCTGTTTACTACGCGTCCGGCCGGCGATGCGCTCGCCCTGACGGTATGGGGTTCGCTGTCGAGCTGGACCTTGACCGCCCTGCCGCTGTTCATCTGGATGGGCGAGATCCTGCTCAAGACGCGCCTGTCAGAGGGCATGTTTCGCGGTCTGGCACCTTGGCTGCAATGGCTGCCAGGTCGGCTGCTGCATACGAACATCATTGGCTGCACGATCTTCGCCGCCGTGTCGGGTTCGTCCGCGGCCACCTGCGCAACGATCGGCAAGATCACGTTGCCGGAGCTGGCGAAGCGGAACTATCCGGAGCAGATCTCGATCGGCTCGCTGGCCGGCGCCGGCACGCTGGGATTGCTGATTCCGCCGTCGATCATCATGATCGTCTACGGCGTTGCAGCCGACGTATCGATCGGCAAGCTGTTCATTGCCGGAGTGATACCGGGCCTGATGCTGGCCGCCTTGTTCATGGGGTACACGATGTTCTGGGCGCTGCGCAACCCTGACAGCGTACCGCCGGCCGATATCACGCTCGGCTTCACGCAGAAGCTTGCCGAATCAAGGCACCTGATTCCGGTAATGGGACTGATCCTGGTCGTGCTCGGCTCCATCTACCTCGGCGTCGCGACCGCCACCGAAGCCGCCGCACTCGGAGTAGTGGGTGCGCTGGTGTTGTCTGCATTCCAACTTACGCTGACATGGCAATCGTTCACCGCGTCGTTGATGGCGGCAACGCGGCTGTATTGCATGATCGCGCTGATCCTGGCGGGCTCCGCGTTTCTCGCACTGTCGATGGGCTTTATCGGTCTGCCCCGCCAGCTGGCCGAAGCGATCGGCGCGCTGAACCTCCCGCCCTTCGGGTTGATCATGCTGCTGATGGTGTTCTTCATCGTGCTTGGGTGTTTCCTGGATGGCATCTCGATGGTGGTGCTGACAATGGCCGTGTTGCTGCCGACGCTGCAGACCGCGGGCATCGATCTGCTGTGGTTCGGCGTTTTCATCGTGGTGGTGGTCGAGATGGCGCAGATCACGCCGCCGGTGGGGTTTAATCTGTTCGTCTTGCAGGGCATGACCAAGCGGCAGATCAACACAATCGCGGTGGCGGCGTTTCCCTATTTTCTGATGATGCTGGTCGCAGTGCTCGCGATCTGGTTCTTCCCTGGGCTCGTCACTTATCTGCCCTCGCAGATGAAGCTTTGAGAAGCTATCTCATAGGCCCTCATGAGCCGCGTTGCCACCAAGACGGGATGGATGCTAGGCGTCGCGACGACGGCAAGGTTGGACACCTTGCCTAGGAGCGCAAAGACGCAGACGCCCGTCTT
>JBGSWY010000268.1:0-3555 GCA_041751715.1 Burkholderiaceae bacterium | reverse complement strand
TTCCCGATCCGGGTTCCCGTCAAGCGCCAGGAGAAGATTCGCTACGTGCTCACTGCCGCCGTCAAGCCTGAGTCGATCTACAGCCTGCTGCGCGCCCAGCAGCTTCCTGCGGGCTGGGTCGGCGTCGTCGTCGATCGAGACCGACGCTTCGTCGCACGTACCGTCGCCCATGAGACGCGTGTAGGCGAATTGGCGTCCAAGGATTTACAGGCAGCACTGGCAGCGTCGCCAGAAGGCTGGCTCCGGGGGCGCACTGTCGAAGGGACCCGCGTGTACACCGCGCATCACACATCATCCTTCAGCGGCTGGTCGGCGGCGATTGGAGTCCCGGGCGGTGTGGTCGAAGCCACGGCCTGGAACGCCACCCAGTATGTGCTCGCGGCAATGCTGGGAGGCATCGCACTGGCGTTTTTTCTGGCGCAATGGCTGGGCCGCAGGATCGCCGCACCGATTGGCGCTTTGGCAGAATCGGCGCGCGCCCTCGCGCGCGGGGAGTTGGTTCCTGTTCCTCAGGCCGGCGACATCAGTGAAGTGGCGGAGCTCGGTGCGGCGCTGGCGGAAGCCGGCGCGGCTGTTCGTGCCAGGATCGAGACGCAGCAGCAGCTGGCGACCGTCACCGGCAATGCGACCGTCGCGCTTTTCATGACGGATGCCAGTCAGCTGTGCACGTTCATGAATCCCGCAGCGGAACACATGACCGGATACGCCTTCGCCAAAGTACGCGGAAGGCCGCTGCACGACGTGGTTCATCGCGCGGACGGCGCAGATGCCCCGCACCCACTGGCGGACTGCCCGCTGAGCCACGTCTTCGCCAGCGATGAGCCGCGGCAGGGGCAAGATGTCTATGTGCACCGCGACGGCCACCGTTACGACGTCGCTTACGCCGCCAGTCCGCTGCGCGTAAGCGGCGTTTCCATCGGCGCCATCGTCGAGGTGCGTGACATCACGGTCGAAAAATCAATCGAGGTCGAGCGCCGCTCGTTGCTCGAGCGCGAGCAGCGTGCACGCAGCGATGCCGAAGCGGCAAACCGCGCCAAGGATGAGTTTCTTGCGATGCTGGGGCACGAGCTGCGCAATCCGCTGGCTGCGATCAGGAATGCGTCGCATCTGCTGGATCAACCCGCGCACGCGCACTCGGATCAGGCGCGCGACGTCATCAAACGCCAATCGGGGCACCTGGCGCGGCTGGTCGAAGACTTGCTCGACGCAGGACGTGTCGCGTCCGGCAAAATCGTTCTGGCGCAGGGACCGGTCGATCTGGCCCAAGTAGTCCAACGCACCTTCGAAACGCTGCAGGCGTCAGGCAGGACGGCGCGCCATCATGTAACGCTGGCACTCGAACCCGCGTGGGTACTGGGCGACGAAACGCGCCTCGAGCAGATCGTGACCAACCTGTTGACCAACGCACTGCGCTACACGCCGGCCGGCGGCTGCATCGGCGTTGCATTGAAACCGGACGGCGACGACGCGCTGTTGACGGTTACCGACAGCGGCATCGGAATTTCCAGCGACATGCTGCCGCGCGTGTTTGATCTGTTCGTGCAGGGTGAGCGCGGCCTTGAGCGTGCCCATGGCGGCCTAGGCATCGGACTAACGCTGGTAAAACGCCTGGCCGAACTGCATGGCGGCACAGTGCACGCAGCAAGCGATGGCGCCGATCGGGGGTGCACGTTCAGTGTCAGGCTGCCTGGAATCAAGGCGCCTGTCGCTGCGGTGGAACTGGCAACGCCTGAATCGCTGAACGCCGAAAGCTTCCGTCTGCTACTGGTCGAAGACAACGCCGATGCGCGCGCGATGATGCGCGCCATTCTCGAACTTGCGGGTCACGAGGTCATCGAACGTGCCGATGGGCCGAGCGGTCTCGAAGCAGCGCTGAGTCTGCGGCCCGATTCGGCGCTGATAGACATCGGCTTACCCGGCCTTAGCGGGTATGACGTTGCGCGCCGCATTCGCGCCGATTTGCCCGGCGAGCCCATCAGGCTGATCGCACTGACAGGTTACGGCCAGCCGCAAGATCGAGAGCGCGCGCTGGAGGCTGGCTTCGATGCACACCTCGTCAAGCCGGTCGAGCCGGATAGCCTGCTGAACGCGATTACCGCATCTGCACCAGGAGCCTGGCGGTCGCGCTGAGTAAGGTCTCAGACTGACGACGCCAGTCCGAGAAAGACTCGCATGCGATCGAGTTCGGCGTCGATCTCGCGTCTGAAGAGCGGATCCCGCGGCGCGGAGGACGCTTGATAGCCGATGTCTGTGTGAAGCGCACCCTCCTTCACCGACACATTGCTCCAGCCAATGACACGGTCGCGCCACAGCAGCGGAAGCGCGTAATAGCCGAGCTTTCGCTTCGGTGCCGGCGTGTAGGCCTCGAAGCGGTAGGCCCAGCCCCAGAACATCTCGAAACGACGGCGGTCCCACACGACTGGGTCGAACGGCGCGAGGAAACGAACGACATCCTGCGCGCGATCGGGCGCTGGGCTCTCGCCGGCAGGCCAATACCAATCGACACCGTCGATGCGCGCATGCGCGAGCCGCTGCCTGGCGCGCAGCAACGCACTGTTTAGGTCGCGGCGCCACTGCGGAATCGCGTAGCGCAGCCGGCGCACGAGGGCTGACAGACTCAACGCCGGCAGCGGAGCGTAATTGCGCACCACCACATCAACCAGTAAGTCGATCCGGGCCTGCCGCGCAGCTGCGTTCAGCGGTTCGGTCAAGTGCGTGTGCGCGGCGTAGATGCGGATGCCACCTTCGCGTCGCGCTACGCGCAGCAGGCCGCGATAGTGCATGCCGTCGAGCAGATGAGTGGTGGCGCTCGACGATCCACCCCAGTAGTTGGTGACCGAGCCGTGGGAGAAATGGGCATCGACCTCGCGCGGGTGCACCGATCCGCGTTCGCGCACGAATGCCAACAACGCCTCCGCACGTGCCTTGCGCGTTGCCGACCAACGCGATGCGCCCGTGCGCGGGTGCATCAGAGCTTGCACGCCGGCAGTCACGAAACCGTAGTTGACGAAGAAATCTTCCTGGATGCCGAGCGCCGCGTAACGGCGTTCCAGATCTCCGGCGCGATAGTTCTTGACGCGGTGGCGCAGCATCAGATCCTGCGCACGCGCCGGAGCGCGGATCGGATCGGCCTGCACAAACCCCAACTTCTGCATGGCCCGTCTGAGTGTGGTCGGCTTGAAGAGGCTGCGCGCAACGGCATATCGCCGCAGATCGTCGAGCGTGACGGGCATCACTTGATGATGCCGAGCGGTTGCGCCATTGTCACGCGGCCACCAAACTAGTTAACCAGCGGACGTCGCGCCGGCAACGCAAGTCGTGATCCAATCGGCCGTTGCATCCAGCATTGAGGCGAGCACCTGTTCATCCGTGTATCCACTTCGTGCGCGCACGTGGAAGGAGTGATCCGCGTCGTCGAAGAGCCTGAGCGTCGCCCGATCGCCGAGCCGCGTCGTCACCGTGCGCATCAGCGCAACGTCAGCCAGATCGTCGCGTGTTCCCTGTAAAAACAGCATGCGACATTTGATCTGCGACAAGTGCTCGGCGCGCTCCTGC
>JBGSWY010000267.1:0-2788 GCA_041751715.1 Burkholderiaceae bacterium | reverse complement strand
GCGTCGCTGCGCTCGGCGCGTTCTTCCATTTCGTCACCCGCGGTCCGAAGGAAGTCGACGAGTCCGCAGATTCGGACGGGCACGGCAACGTACGTCGCGACAGGGAGGTTTAATGGCGGTCGTCATGAGAAGTGGGGAGATCCGGCGCTACGATGCGAACGAGCGGCTCAATCACTGGGCCGTTGCAATCCTGTTCATTCTGCTCGCGGCGTCGGGGCTGGCGTTCTTTCATCCGGCGTTCTGGTTCTTGAGCGCGCTGCTGGGGGGAGGAACATGGGCGCGCATCCTGCATCCGTTCCTGGGTGTGCTGATGTTCGTGCTGTTTCTGTTCATGATGGCGCGCTACTGGACCGACAACAAGATCCAGTCCTACGACCGCGAATGGAGCAGGCGCCTGCCTGACTTCATCGAGAATCGAGACCATGATCTGCCGGCGATCGGCAAGTACAACATCGGGCAGAAATGGGTGTTCTGGATCATGGTCGCCACGATGTTTCTGCTGATCGTGTCCGGCATCATCTTGTGGCGCCCGTACTTCGCCGATGCGTTTGCGCTGAACGTCATTCGTATCGCCGCGGTCGTGCACGCAGTGTCGGCATTCATTCTTATCCTCGGCATCATCGTCCATATCTACGCCGGCGTGTTCTGGGTTGCCGGGGCGCTGCGCGCAATGACGCGAGGCACCGTGTCGCATGCATGGGCACGGCATCATCACCCGCTGTGGTACCGGCGCATGACCGGCGGCGGCGAATAATCAGGCGGCGACCCGCACCAAAGCGGCAGGAGCAATCCTGCCGCTTTTTTTCTTTACGATGAGGTATGGCAACTCCGATCATTACCGATGGCAGCATCGATCGCGCGCGCAAGGTGCCGCGCGTGGTGCTGCCGACCCGAACCGACCTGTTCGCCGAGCGCGCCGCGCGGTTTGAAAGCGTTGCGGCGGGCAACTCGATGAGCGGCTATCTGCAGTTGATGGCGAAAGTGACACGCGCGCAGCAATCGGCGTTGCCCCGGCGGATGGCCGAGCCGATTCCCGACGCTGCCATTGAGGCCAGCCGCGACTACGGCATGCCGCCGCTATCGGCGCAGTCGCACGAGCGTTCGCAAGCCTGGCGAGTCGACCTTTCGGATATCGTCAATGAAGTACGAGCGCAGTCGAGCAACGGCGTGCTGAGTGCACTCGCCGCGCTGGAAGCGCTTGACGACATTGCTCAGGAGGCGCTGGCCGACCGCGTACTGGCCGGCACTTCGCTTGACGATGAAGCTGCGCTGGTGCCGTGGGTCGGCGCGGCGCTGCAAACGTACTTCACCCGGCTGGCAGCAACGCTGGACGTCGGCTGGGTCGAACACTGCGACGTGCAGGGCATCTGTCCGGCGTGCGCATCGCGGCCGGTGGCAAGCGTGCTGCGCATTGGTGGCGAGCAGTCGAACCTGCGCTACCTCGTCTGCTCGCTGTGCGCGACCGAATGGAACGTGTCGCGCATTTTCTGTACCTCGTGCGATTCCGACAAGGGTGTTAAGTACTTGATGTTGCAGGCCGAAGGCAGCTCTGAAACCGAAGCAGCGGCGCGCGCGGAGATCTGCGACGAGTGCAAGAGCTACCTGAAAATCTTCTATCAGGAAAAAGATCCGAATCTCGATCCGACCGCTGATGACCTGGCCACGCTGGCACTCGACCTGCTGGTCGATGAACAGGGCTATCTACGCTCGGGGCCCAATCTCCTGTTCCATCCGGGTTCGTCTTAACGATGCCTGACTTGACTCTGCCCGGTGCGGGCGAATCAAGCGGATCGAAAGCCAAGTCTCCGCTTTCCGCCGCCGCCCAATTACCGGCCGTCGATCGGCTGCTTGCCTTCCCGCCAATTGAAACACTCGCGGCCGAAGTTGGCGTGTTGCCGGCAAAACGCGCCGTACAACAGGTACTGGCGGAGCACCGGGCGGCGATCCTCGCCGGTGCAAAGGCTCCAAACAACGACGCCTTGATTACGCAAGTACAGCACCGCATTGCACAGAACGGTGCTTCCAGATTGCATCCGGTGTTCAACCTGAGCGGCACCGTGATCCATACCAATCTCGGTCGGGCGTTGCTGGCAGAAGAAGCGATCTCAGCTGCCGGCACGGCGATGCGCAGCTACACCGCGCTCGAGTACGACGTCGCCAGCGGCAATCGCGGCGACCGCGACCATATCGTCGAAGACCTGTTGCGGGAGCTGACCGGCGCCGAGGCGGCGACGGTCGTCAACAACAACGCCGCGGCGGTCCTGTTGTCGCTGAAAGCGCTCGCTGCACGCAAGGAGGCGATCATCTCGCGCGGCGAGCTGATCGAGATCGGCGGTGCGTTTCGCATGCCGGACATCATGAAAGCCGCGGGCTGCAAGCTGGTCGAAGTCGGAACGACCAATCGCACGCACGCGCGCGACTACGAAGAGGCCTGCGGTCCGAAGACCGGGCTGATCGTCAGGGCGCACTGGTCGAATTACGCAATCACCGGGTTCACGGCGACGGTCGACGATGCGACGCTCGCGCAGATCGCACATGCGCACGGCGTGCCGTACCTGGTTGACCTGGGCGCAGGGGCGCTGGTCGACCTCGCCGCTTATGGACTGCCGAAGGAGCCGCTGCCTCAGCAGTCGCTTGCAGCCGGCGCGGATGTCGTGACCTTTTCGGGTGACAAGCTGCTGGGTGGGCCGCAGGCGGGGTTGATCGTCGGCCGCCGCGACGCGATCGCAAAGATCAGAAAAGATCCTCTGAAACGCGCACTGCGCGTTTCGAAGTTGACGATCGCAGC
>JBGSWY010000266.1:0-5046 GCA_041751715.1 Burkholderiaceae bacterium | reverse complement strand
GTGGGGCTCTACACGCCGACCAAGGGGCGCATCAACTTCTTCGGCCGCGATCTGAGGGAAATGAATTCGCAGCGCGGCCGCGCGCTGCGGCAAAAGCTGCAGATGATCTTCCAGGACCCGTTCGCCAGCCTGAATCCGCGCTGGCGCGTCGCCGACATCATCGCCGAGCCGTTAAAGGCGCATGGGCTGATGAAGGACAAGGCGCAGATCCTGGCGCGCGTCGACGAGCTGCTGCAGCAGGTGCGGCTGGCCCCGGCCGACAAGGAAAAATATCCGCACCAGTTTTCAGGCGGGCAGAGGCAGCGCTTGTCGATCGCGCGTGCGCTTGCGACGAAGCCCGAGTTCCTGGTGTGCGACGAACCGACGTCCGCGCTCGACGTGTCGGTGCAGGCGCAGGTGCTGAACCTGATGAAGGAGCTGCAGCGCGAGATGGGGCTGACGTACCTGTTCATCTCGCACAACCTCGCCGTGGTGCATCACATTTCAGATCGCGTCGGCGTGATGTACCTGGGCAAGATCGTCGAGCTGGCGACGCGTACGACATTGTTCAAAACGCCGCGCCATCCATATACGCGCATGCTGCTCGATGCAATTCCCGATCTCGAAATGAGCGGCCGTGCGCGCACGCCAGTCGCTGGCGAAGTGCCGAATCCGCTCAATCCACCGCCGGGCTGCACCTTTAACCCGCGCTGCCCGCATGCGAACGAGCGATGCCGGGTTGAAGTGCCGATACTGAAGGTGTATCGGCATGCAGGCGGCGAAACGCAGGCTGCCTGTCACGGCGTCGAAGAGGGAAGAATCTAGCTGCAGCTCGCCAGCGGCAGTTGCAATGCCTGCAGCACTCCGGTGTCGTCCTCGACGAATGCGACCAGTGCCAGATCGCGCGCGGGAGTCGCGGGCACACTCAGTGAGACGGTCTGCGTGCCGAGCGGCAATGGTCCCGACCATGCGCGCGTGACGCGATCGTTCGCCAGCGTCTCTCCGCGGTTTTCGCCTGCTGTGACCTTGGTCGAGATGCCGTTTTGCACCAGCGCAACGACCAGGCGCGGGTTCTTCGCGGCATTCGGCGCAGCAAGCTCGGCGTGCGCGCGCACATCGACCTTGCCGCCCTGCGTCTCGACCCTGTCGAGCGTGATCGTTGCCGCAGCCGGCCGCTGATTGACGGCGCGCAACTGTGCGTCGAAGGCGGACGATTGCGACCAGTTCGTTTCGCGGCCCTGCACGAACACGCCGGGCGTGTAACGCGTGTTGTTGCGGTTAAGCGCCGCAAGCTGCGACTGCCTATCGTTAAATTCGCGTTTTGCGAACGGATCTTTCCAGCCGATGTAATCCCAGTAGCCGACATGCAGCGCCAGCGGCACGGCGCGGCTCGAATCGATGCGCGACGGCAGCTGCGACAGCCAGCGGTCGGCCGGCGGACAGCTCGAACAGCCCTGCGAGGTGTAAAGCTCGATCAGCGCGACGGTGGTCTTGGGGCTGGTGGCCTGGCAAGTGGCGGCGTAAGCGGCGGGCATGGCGGCGCCAATGGCGCTAAGGGCGGCAACGGCTATCAGGTTTCGCATAGGTTCTCCCGAACAGGCACCTTGGTCGTTGCCCGGCCGTCGTCATTACGATCCGGCCACCAAAATCATGTCCTGTAACGCACGCAGGTGCCTGTCGAGCGCCTTGCGACCGCTCGCTGTCAGCCGATACCATGTGACATCGAGCTTTTTCGATGACAAAGCGGCCATGCAGGCGAACAGTTTGTTACTCAGCGTGTTTTTTATCTCGGCGGCCGCAACGCTTGCGTTGCCCGCCGCGTCGCAAACGGCGCAGACCAGCGAACATCCGGTTCGCATCGTCACGGTCACCCCGGGTCTCGCGAATCCGTGGTCGCTCGCGTTCCTGCCGGACGGCCGGATGCTCGTCACCGAGCGTGCGGGTCGGCTGCGCGTGATTGCAAGAGACGGCACGCTCGATTCCACGCCGGTCGAAGGGCTGCCGCGCATCGATGCGCAGGGGCAGGGCGGCTTGCTCGAGGTTGCGCTGCATCCGAAGTATGCGGACAACGGTTGGATCTATCTGACCTATGCGCAGCGCGATCAAACGGGTGCCAACGGCACCGAAGTCGCGCGCGGAAAACTTGCCGGCGAGCCCGGCAACTACCGGCTGCAGCAGGTCGAGACGCTGTTTCGCATGCAGCCGAAGTCCAATGCCGGGCAGCATTTCGGCTCGCGCATCGTGTTCGATCGTGACGGCCTGATGTACGTCACGCTCGGAGATCGTGGCGAGATGAAGCGCGCGCAGGATCTTGGCGATCATGCCGGCAAGATTCTGCGGTTGACAGATGACGGCAAGCCGGCGCCTGGCAATCCGTTTGCGAAAAACTCGAATGCGCGCCCCGAGATTTACTCGCTCGGCAATCGCAGCGTACAGGGCGCCGCGCTGCATCCAACGACAGGCGTGCTGTGGGCGACCGAGCATGGTCCGCAGGGCGGTGACGAACTGAATGTGATCAAGGCCGGGGTCAACTACGGCTGGCCGGTGATTACCTATGGTGTCAATTACGGCATCGGCACCAGGATCGGTGAAGGCACTGCGAAGGAGGGAATGGCGCAGCCGCTGAAGCAGTGGACGCCGTCGCCCGCGCTATCCGGCATGGTGTTTTATGACGGCGACAAGTTTCCGAAATGGCGCGGCGATCTGCTGCTGGGCGCGTTGCGCGGACAGGCGCTGATCCGGGTGCGGCTCGACGGCGAAAAGGTGGTCGAAGATGAGTTCATGCTGCGCGGCCAGTTGCCGCGCATTCGAGACGTAAGAGTCGGCCCCGACGGTTACGTATACCTGCTTAGCGATCAGTCCAACGGCGCGGTGCTGCGGCTGGAACCCGTTCAATAGGTTCGCGCACCACCGCCATCCAATTCGGCTTGCCGCCCGTACCTCTGTTGTCAGTTGTTTTCCAATGAGAGGTACGTAAATGAAAGACACGATCAAGGCTGCGTTATTCACTGCCCCGCTTGTCATGCTTGGCTGCTCATCGATGCCGATGATGTCGAGCGCCCCAGACGCGCCGGCGCCGGTCGCGGTGCCTTCGGGCAACAAGGTATCGATGCGCACTGTTGGCGTCGGCGAGATCACCTATGAATGCCGCGAAAAGCAGGGAGCCACCGGCACCTATGAGTGGACGTTTGTAACTCCGACTGCAACGTTGTGGGATCAGGGCCGCACCAAGGCGGTGGGCAAGTACTACGGTGGGCCGACCTGGGAAGCCAACGACGGCAGCAAGGTCACCGGCAAACAGCTGGCGACTGCGCCCGGCAACACGGGTGCGATTCCCCTGCAACTGGTGCAAGCCGCGCCGGCCATGGGCAGCGGCGCCATGCAGGGCGTTACCTATATTCAGCGCTTGAACACGGTCGGCGGCGTTGCGCCGAAGGAGCCATGTGCCGCATCGAGCACAGGACAGCGCAGGCAGGTCAAGTACGAAGCGGATTACGTATTTTACAAGCAATAACCCGTTTTCATTCAGTCAGCGCAAGCAGCGCAAACGACGCCAGCCAGTGCGTGCCGACATAGTCGCCCTGGCTGGCGGCGCGCAGCGACGCCGCCAGATGGGCTTCGATAGCCGTTGCGACGGCTGTCTTTGAATCCCGGTCGAGTTCGGGCAGCAATCGGCGCCAGCACCATGCGCGCGACAGGTTCAGTCCGTGTAAATGAACGATCTTCGGATCGCTTGCATCGCTGACGGCAACCGGTTGCAACCACACCGCCAGGGCGTCCTGCGAAGGCCGAAACTGCGCCCACCAATCGGTGAACGAGCTGGCGTCAAGCACGCGGCGCATCAGCGCCGCTTCGATCAGCCCGCCTGACAGGAAATCGTCGCCGCTTGGCTCGTAGTCAGCCGGATAACGACAATCGCGCCCAAACCATTGCTGAGCGCGCTCGATGATCAGGCGCTGCAGCGTCGGATGCCCGGCCGCCGCGCAGTTATCGAGCGCGAGCAGTAGCGCGAAAGCCGAGTTGCCGTGCACGCCGGCCCGATTTGGATACGCTGCGCGCGGCAGGAACGCAACGAAGCGATCCGCGAAGGCCTGCGCCAGTGGCTCCAGCGAATCGCGCCATGCTGCTGCATGCTTCTGACTGGCAGCGAGCAGATGTAATTCAGCGGCAAGCTTCAGCACCCAGCCCCAACCGTACGGGCGCTCGAACGAAGCGCGTAGCGGTTGCCCGAGCGTGGCCACCTCGCCGGCGATGTTGCCGGTGGTCATGCGCTGGTCGAAATGCTTTCGCGTGGCGTCCGCCAGCGCGTGGTTAGGATGCAGGCGCAGCAGCCGAGCCAGCGTCCAGTGCATGTGCACGCACGAATGCCAGTCGTAGCTGGCGGAAAATGCCGGATGCAGCGTGCGCGGCGGCTGAACGTCGGTGTCGCTGCTCAGCACCTGGTCGAGCTTGTAGGGATACTCGGTCCAGACATTCGCAAGTGCGATGCGAGCGAAGCTCGCTGCAAGTTCGTTATCCAGCATGCATCGAGCGTAGCGCGCCCGTAAAATCACAGGATCAGATCGAGAGCGTGGTGGCCGGGTGAAGAGAGATCATTGGTTGCTGCTCGTCGCCGCTGCCGGCGGGGCGCTGGTCTGGATACTTATCGTTGTCGCGACCGGGAAGAGGGAAGCGTGGGATTCCGGCGTGTATTTCTCCTTTGGCGTGCCAGCGATCTGCCTGCTCGCTGCGGTGCTCGGCTATGTCGAGCCGAAACAAAGCTGGCGCTGGGGCGTCACGCCCCTTGCCGCGCAGTTCGTCTGCATGCTTTTGATGGTCGGGCCGGGCAATCTGTTGCCGCTCGGCGTCATCGTGTTCGGCATACTGTCGATTCCGCCGGTCGTGGCAGCGCGATTCGGCGCCTACGTTGCGAACCGAACCGCGCGCGGCAAAGAAGTTTAGGCTCGCTCTCTACTTCTTCGCCGCCGGCTGGCGCACGCCTTTGAGCAGTTCCTGCGCTTCCTTCAGCCCGCGCGCTGCGGCGCGCTGAACCCACAGCGCGCCCTCGCTCTTGTTGGCCGCAATGCC
>JBGSWY010000265.1:0-9670 GCA_041751715.1 Burkholderiaceae bacterium | reverse complement strand
CAACTGCTGGTGATGAGCAACGGTGCATTTGGCGGTATTCACGCGTTGCTGCTGACGCGGCTTGCCGAACGCGCCGAATCCGCCAAGCGCGCCGCGTGAACGCCGGCCCGCGCGTGATCGTCTACCTGCACGGCTTTCGCTCATCGCCATCCTCGCGCAAGGCGCTGATGCTGCAGCGGCAGCTGCAGCAACGCGGCCAGGCGGATGGTTATCGTTGCCCCGCCTTGCCCGCTTCACCGCGCATTGCGGCCCACCTGGCGCTCGACATCGCGCAGGCGGTGCCGGCCGCTCAGCTGGCGTTGATCGGCTCTTCGCTCGGCGGCTACTACGCGACGTGGATCGCGGAGAAGCTCGGCTGCCGCGCGGTGCTGCTGAATCCGGCGATTGATCCCACCCGCGATTTGCAAGCGCATATCGGCCGCCAGCCGGTGTTCTTCAGCGACGATCAGATCGATTTTCGGCCGGAGTACATCGACGAGCTGCGCGATCTGCAGTCGCCGGTAACAAGACCCGAGCGCTATTTTCTGATCGCGGCGACCGGCGATACGGTCATCGACTATCGGACGATGGTGGCGAAGTACCAGGGCGCGCGGCAGCATGTGATCGAAGGCAGCGATCACGAGTTGTCGGATTTTGCGCAGTATGTCGACGAAGTGCTTTCGTTCTGCGGCATTGAGGGGGAGTCTGAGTGAGCCAGCGTTTACAAGGCAAGGTCGCCATCATTACCGGCGCGGCACAGGGTATCGGCGAAGCTACCGCCCGCAAGTTTCTGCGCGAAGGAGCGACGGTCGTTGCCTGCGACATCGGCCAGGTATCGATCGACGGTGTCGATGCGATGGCCGTCGACATCACCGCTCGCGACCAGATCGATGCGATGGTCGCCGCCGTCAGGCAGCGCCATGGGCGCATCGATGTACTGATCAACAACGCCGGCATCACCATCGACGCGCGCCTGCAGAAAATGACCGATGAGCAGTTCGACCGCGTGATCGCCGTTAATTTGAAGGGCACTTACAACTGCGCGCAGGCGGTGCTCGAGACGATGCTGCACCAGGGAAGCGGGGTGATTCTCAATGCATCGAGCGTGGTCGGCATCTACGGTAACTTCGGGCAGACGAATTACGCAGCCAGCAAGTTCGGCGTGATCGGCTTCGTCAAGACGTGGGCGCGCGAGCTTGGGCCGAAGGGTATCCGCTGCAACGCGGTGGCGCCCGGCTTTATCGCCACCCATATTCTGGACACGATTCCGGACAAGGTGCTCGAGCAACTGACCGAGCGCGTGCCGCTGCGCCGTCTCGGAACGCCGGACGACGTTGCCAACGTGTACGCGTTCCTCGCGTCCGACGAGGCTTCGTATATCAACGGCGCGGTGATCGAAGTGTCCGGTGGACTGACGGTTTGATGTGAGTACGCATCTGCTGTTCGACGACGATGGTGCGTTCAAGGCCGGGACTGAAATGGCGAATGCGGGCACCTCGCACCAGGTCGAGCTGCCGAGCGGCAAGCGTGCGAAAGTCAAGGCGTCGCATGTGCTGCTCCGCTTTGCAGAGCCGTCCCCTGCCGCGCTGATCGAACGCGCGCATGCACAGGCCGAGTCGATCGATCTCGACTTTCTATGGGAAGTTGCGCCGCAGGACGAGTTCGGATTTATTGAGCTGGCGCGTGAATACTTCGGTGCGGAACCGAACCCCGAGCAGGCGGCGGCACTGCTGTTCCGGTTGCACAGTGCACCGGTCTACTTTTATCGCAAGGGGCGCGGACGCTATCGCCCCGCGCCGGCCGAAACGCTGAAGGCTGCCCTCGCATCGGTCGAGCGCAAGCGCAAACAGGACGAGTTACGGCAGCAGTATGTGAACGAGCTGAAGTCCGGCCGCACACCGGATGCCATCGTGCAGCAGGCGATCGAGCTGCTGATCAAGCCCGACCGCAATTCGATTGAGTTCAAGGCGCTGGAGCAGGCGGCGAACGAGTCGCACATGACACCCCTGCGCCTGTTGCTGGCGCGCGGTGCCATCGTGTCGCCGTACCGCTGGCATCTGGATAGCTTTCTCGCGCAGAATTTTCCGCGCGGAACCGGCTTCGCCGCGGACTTGCCGTCTCCGGGGGGGTCGAACGCTCTGTTGAACGCTCAGTTGAACGAACTGCCGCTGGCGCCGGTCCGCGCATTTTCGATCGATGATTCGGCGACGACCGAGATCGACGATGCATTCTCGGTGCAGCCGCTCGGCGATCGTATGCGGGTTGGCATCCACATCGCAGCGCCGGCGCTGGCGATGCCGCGCGGCCAGCCCCTCGACGTCGTGGCCCGGTCGCGCATGTCGACCGTGTATGCGCCCGGCATCAAAGTCACGATGCTGCCGGGCGCCTGGATCGACTCTTTTTCGCTGAACGAAGGTCGCGAGGCACCGGTGTTGTCGCTGTATGCGGACATCGACCGTCAAACACTTGATGTTGTTGCAACCGAATCCCGGCTGGAGCGGGTGCATATTGAAAGCAACCTGCGTCACGATCGGCTCGATGCGCTGGCCACCGATGCGGCGATATCCAGTGGCGAGTTCGATTCCCCGTTTGCTGAACAGCTGAGCGTTCTGTGGCACGTTGCGCGCCAGATGCTGTCGCGGCGCGAACAGGTGCGCGGTCGCCCGGAGCCGATCGGCCGTGTCGACTATTCCTTCGAGCTCGATGGCGCCGGGGAGCAGGCGCGCGTGATGATTCGGCAACGCCGTCGCGGTTCGCCGCTCGATCTGATCGTGGCCGAGCTGATGATCTTTGCCAACAGCACGTGGGGCGGCTGGCTGGCGGCGCGTAGTGCAGCGGGGATTTATCGCTCGCAGTCACTCGGGCGCGTGAAGATGGGGACGGCGCCGGCACCGCATGAAGGGATGGGTGTCGAGCACTACGCGTGGTGCACATCGCCGCTGCGCCGCTATGTTGATCTTGTAAATCAACGGCAACTGCTCGCCTGCGTGGGCGGAGAGTCGCCGTCTTATGCACTGAACGACGCAGAGCTGTTCGCCATCGTCTCGGGTTTCGAATCGACCTACGGCGCGTATGCCGACTTCGAGCAGAAAATGGAACGCTACTGGTCGCTGCGCTGGCTCGAGCAGGAAAAGCTGACGCGAATCGACGCTACAGTGATCAGGGGCGATGTGTTGCGCATTGACGGCCTGCCGTTCATCACGCGGCTGCCTGGACTGGCCGATTTGCCGCGCGGGCAGCGGCTTGAGCTCGATATCGTCGCGACCGATGCCGTCGATCTGACTCTTGAAGCGCGAGTGCACCGCGTGCTGGCCGCACAGACGGTTGACGATGTCGATGAAGAAGAACTCGTCGATGTTTCTGCCGCGTCGATGGCCGAGCAAAGTGCAGAAGGGGCAAATGCGCGCCTGGAAGAGGCGCTCGACCCCTCGCAGGGAACAACGTCAGCGCCTTCCGGCTGACCGTCGCTCGGGGCGGCGAGACTAGCGCGATCGTGTCACGCGCGTTGCGGATTGCGCTGGCTACAATCGTTCGGCTCCTTTCGGAAAACTTCGAACGAACAATGACGCGGTTAATGGACCTGGCTAAATGCACATGGGCACGTGGAAGTGGCTGAGCTGAGTCTCGCCGCGCCCGCTTACGGCTTGCGCGCTTTGCTGGCCGACAAGGTGCTGGTGATGGCCGTGACGGTGTCCATTGGATTGCACATCACTGCGCTGGCGGTCCGCTTCGTCGATCCCGAGCTCTTCAGTGTGCGCTCGGCCGACCCACCGGTCGAGATCATCCTGGTCAACGCCAGGAGCGAGAGCGCGCCCGGCCAGGCCGAAGCACTCGCGCAAAACAACCTCGATGGCGGCGGTGCCAATGATGCAGGCCGCCGCACCTCACCGTTACCCAACAGCTTCGAGATGCGCGACGGCGACTCGCTCGAATCTGCGCGCAAGAACGTGCAGCAGCTCGAGCAGGAGCAGAAGAAACTTTTGGCAACACTGCGCGAATCCCTGCAGCTGCGTCCGACGCCGCTAAGGGACACGGCGGCTGAGCAGCAGCAGGATGGCAGCGCCGACGAAGAGACGAGCCAGCACCTGGCGCGCGCGCAAGCCGAGATCTCGAAGCAGATCTCGGATTATCAGAAGCGGCCGCGCAAGCATCACTTCATGCCGAGCGCGTCGGAGTATCGTTTTGCACGCTACGTCGAAGACTGGCGTGCGCGCGTCGAAAAGGTCGGCAACGAGAATTATCCGAACGATGCGCGCGGACGGTTTTACGGCGCGTTGCGCATGACAGTGGCGATCCGCAAGGACGGCTCGGTGGTCGACACGCTGGTCGAGCAGTCCTCCGGCTCGCAGATACTCGACCGCGCAGCACGGCGAATCGTGCAGTTGGCGGGTCCATATCCTCCTTTTCCCCCGGAGATTGCGCGCGACACGGATATCCTAGAAATTACGCGTACCTGGATTTTCACCAACGACCAGCTGGCCACCCGCAGCGCAAAACCCTAGCAGCCCGATGCAAAACTACTGCGCGCCCCCGATATTGCGCCTGCGGTGCTCAACGTGCCCTTTTGCACGCCTCCGCTCCTCGGCGCAACCTCGGGGCTGCTCGCTACGTTTTTCATCGGACTGCTAACGTCCAGTCATGACTGCCGTCGACAGGTACGGAGTTGTCGGAAATCCGATCGCGCATAGTCGTTCGCCGGAGATTCATCAGCGATTCGCGCAGCAGGCGCGCCACCAGCTTTCGTACGAGCGCATCGAGGCGCCGCTCGACGGCTTCGAAGACACGGCGTTGTCCTTGCGCGAGGCCGGCTACGGCGGCCTGAACGTCACTTTGCCGTTCAAGCTCGACGCCGCCAAGCTCGCCGACGACCTGACGGCGCGCGCGCGACTGGCGGGCGCCGTGAATACGCTGAAGTTCGACGGTGACACGATCGTCGGCGATAACACCGACGGTATCGGCTTCGTGCGCGATCTGCGCGAACGCCTGAAATTTACATTCTCCGGCTGCACGGTGCTGATCATCGGTGCGGGCGGTGGCGTGCGCGGCCTGATCGGGTCCGTGCTGGATGAAAGCCCGCGCTGGCTGGCGGTGGCCAACCGGTCGCACAAGCGTGCCGAGGAGCTGGCCGAAGAGTTCGGGGTGGAGGCAATCCACTTCGATGAAATTCCCGCCGAGCACTTCGATCTGATCATTAACGGCACGACCACGAGCTTGCATCACGAGGCGCCGGCGATCGATCCCGACACCTTCAACGATTGCACCCTGGCATACGACCTGGTTTATGCCGCCGAGCCGACGCCGTTCATGCAGCTTGCGCAATCCGGTGGTGCGAAAAACGTCGTCGATGGGCTCGGCATGCTGATCGAGCAGGCGGCTGAATCGTTCTTGCTCTGGCGCGGCGTGCGTCCCGACACGGGCGCCGTGTACCGCGAATTGCGAGATCTGTTAAGGCGCGAATCGGCCGAGCACGTAGTCGCGAAATAAACATGCGTTTCACCTTGCGATGGCTGCTGCGCGCAGTGCTGCTCGCGGTCGCCGTCCTGCTGCTGATCCAGCTCTGGTACTTAGGATGGGTCGCATGGTGGAAATGGAGTAACCCGGGCACGACAGCTTTTATGAATCGCGAGCTCGCGACGCTGCGCGAGAAAAATCCGAAGGCCGAACTTAAGCACCGCTGGATCGAGTACGAGCGAGTGTCGAATCACCTGAAGCGCGCGGTGATCGCCTCCGAGGATGCCAACTTTGTCGAGCACGAGGGTGTCGACTGGGAGGCGATCGAGAAGGCGTACAAGGAAAACATGCGCCGAGGCAGGCCCGCGCGCGGCGGCTCGACGATCACGCAGCAGCTGGCCAAGAACCTGTTTCTGTCATCCGAGCGAAGCTACGTCCGCAAGGCGCAGGAGCTGGTGATTACCTACATGATCGAGGCGCTGTGGGACAAGCGCCGCATACTCGAGGTGTATTTGAACGTCGTCGAGTGGGGAGGAGGCGTCTTCGGCGCGGAAGCGGCGGCGCGCCAGTACTTCGGTATCAGCGCTGGACAACTGAACGCTGCACAATCGGCGCGACTGGCTGCGTACCTGCCAAATCCGAAGCGCTATGGTCGCATCCGCTCCGGTCCGTATCTGGATCGGCGCACCGCTTCCATTCAGCGCTTCATGGGAGATGCAGTTGCGCCGTAACTGCAGCGTTTCTCGTGTATGCGCCGCTGCGGGCGCGCACGTGCACGCGTCGCGACCCGTTAGACGGGCTACCTCCGGCGGCGGCGCGTCCGCCCGTATCTGCAAAGGCACGCCAGACCGTCGATAGCGCGCGTACGCCGCCTACAATCGCGCGCGGTCGCCGGCACTTCGACAATGAACGAACCCGAATCCCAACACGAAGAACGAGACGCGGCGCAGGCGCACGATCCTGAAGCCGCACAGCGCGCGCTCGCGCGGGTCGAACATCTTCTGGAAAAGCAGCGGCGAGTCGAAGCGCTGGTGCATCGCGAGCAGGCGCCGGCCGAAGACAAGAAGGCCCTGGTCGAGCAGCTCGTTCATCGTCAACACGTCAACGAGCTGAGGTCGATCCTGGATCGGCTGCATCCGGCGGACATTGCCTACATCCTCGAAGCACTGCCGCTGGATGATCGGCTTCTGGTGTGGGACGGCGTGAAAGCCGATCGCGACGGCGAGATTTTGATCGAAGCCAGCGACGCGGTGCGCGAGACGCTGATCGCGTCGATGAACCGCGAAGAACTGGTCGACGCGGTCGAAAGTCTGGAAGCCGATGAGATCGCTGCCATCGCCGACGATCTCCCGGCCGACGTCGTTGAAGAAGTTCAACTGAGTCTCACGAGCGAAGAGCGTGCTCAGTTGCGCGCGTCGATGTCGTATCCCGACGATTCGGTCGGTGCGCTGATGGACTTCGAGATGATCACGATTCGCGAAGACGTGACGCTCGAAGTCGTGTTGCGTTATCTGCGTCGCTTCGATGAACTGCCCGATCACACCGATCAGGTGTTCGTCGTCGACCGGCACGATGTATTGAAGGGCGGGTTGCCGCTCGACCGCCTGCTGCTGAACGAGCCGGAAGTCGAAGTCGCAGCGGTCATGAATACGGAGCTGATGACACTTTCGCCGCTCGATGAAACAAGCGAAGCTGCGCAGGCGTTCGAGCGCTATGACCTGGTATCGGCGCCGGTGGTCGATGAGGCGGGTCGCCTGGTGGGCCGCCTGACGGTCGACGAAGTGGTCGATGTCATTCGGGAAGAGGGCGAGGATGCCGCGCTGGCGCAGGCCGGATTGCGCGAGGAAGAAGATCTGTTTGCGTCGGTGTGGAACTCGGCGCGCAACCGCTGGCTGTGGCTCGCGATCAATCTGGGCACGGCATTTTTCGCATCGCGTGTGATCGGCGCGTTCGAAACGACGATCGAGCGCGTGGTCGCACTCGCCACGTTGATGACGATTGTGATGGGAATCGCTGGCAACTCGGGCAACCAGACGATGACGTTGATGATTCGCTCGCTGGCGCTCGGCCACGTCACCGGAGCCAACACGAAGCGATTGATATTGAAGGAGCTGGTGATCGCCACCCTGAACGGCATCGTGTGGGGCAGCATTGCCGGGCTGGTGGCGTGGTGGATCTACATAGACAGCCCGCGCGGATGGCTGATCGGCGTGACCTTGCTGCTGGCGATGACGCTGAACATGGTGATCGGCGCGCTGGCAGGGATGTTCGTGCCGTTGTTTCTCGAACGCTCGGGGCGCGATCCCGCGCTGGGATCCTCGGTGCTGTTGACCTTCACGACCGACAGCATGGGTGTTTTCATTTTCCTCGGCCTCGCTACGTTGTTCTTTTTGTAGCGTTCACTTCACGCGTTTGACCGTGAACTCCTCCTGGATCGTGTCCTTGTACACGCTGGCCGGCGACGAACTGGCGAGGAACCGCCGCGCGATTTCTTCGCCGATGGCGGTGTGTTGGATGATCGACCCGTTGTCGAACTCGATTTCCAGCACGCGGTTGTTCCGGTCGTAGCCGGCCGACTTGATTCCGCCGCGCCGGATGGGTTTGCGTTCCATCTCTAGATGCCTAGCTCGTTCCACATGGCGTCAACTCTCGCCTTGACCTTCGGGTCCATCGTAATCGGCCGGCCCCACTCGCGCTGCGTTTCGCCCGGCCATTTGTTGGTGGCGTCGATGCCCATCTTGCCGCCGAGGCCCGCCACCGGCGATGCGAAGTCGAGATAATCGATGGGAGTGTTGTCGATCAGCAGCGTATCGCGCACCGGATCGACTCTGGTCGTGATGGCCCAGATCACTTCCTTCCAGTCGCGCACGTTGATGTCCTCGTCCGTGACGACGATGAATTTGGTGTACATGAACTGCCTGAGGAAGCTCCAGACGCCGAACATCACCCGCTTGGCATGCCCGGCGTATTGCTTGCGCATCGACACCACTGCCATCCGGTAGCTGCAGCCTTCGGGCGGCAGATAGAAGTCGACGATCTCGGGAAATGTCCGCCTAAGCAGCGGCACGAAGACTTCGTTTAGCGCGACACCCAGAATCGCCGGCTCATCAGGCGGCTTACCGGTATAGGTTGAGTGATAAATCGGATCGCGTCGCATCGTGATGCGGTCAATGGTGAATACCGGAAACCACTCGCGCTCGTTGTAGTAGCCGGTGTGATCGCCAAATGGCCCTTCCAGAGCCATTTCGTAATCGTGCCCCCTAGGACGGGGCGGAACGTCCCCCGGCCCTTCCAGTGCCATTTCGTAACCATGCCCCAAGGGCCGGGGCGGAACGCCTTCCGGAGCAGTTTCGTAACCGCCCGCCTTGCCGATGTCCGGCTGGATGTGACCCTCGAGCACGATCTCGGCCGTTGCAGGAACGCTCAATTCATTGCCGATGCACTTCGTGATCTCGGTTCGACCACCTCGCAGTAGCCCGGCAAACTGATACTCGGAGAGACTGTCGGGTACCGGCGTCACGGCGCCAAGCATCGTGGCCGGATCGGCACCCAGCGCAACGGCGATGGGAAACGGCTGCCCGGGATGAGTCAGCGCGTGGTCACGGAAGTCGAGCGCGCCGCCTCGATGAGCCAGCCAACGCATGATGACTTTATTGCTCTTTAGGACCTGTTGCCTGTAAATGCCCAGATTTTGACGTCTTTTATGCGGCCCGCGCGTGACGACGAGGCCCCAAGTAATGAGCGGGCCGGCATCCTCTGGCCAACAAGTCTGGATCGGGAGGCGGCCGAGGTCGACATCCTCACCTTCCCAGACGATGGTCTGACAAGCCGCGCCGCGCACAGCGCGTGGCGCCATATCCCAGAGCGCGCTCTTCAGCTGCGTCAATTTGCCGAGGGCGTCGCGCATGCCTTGGGGTGCTTCGGGCTCTTTCAGCGCCGCCAGCAATTCGCCGACTTCCCGTAGCGCGCTGGCGTCGGTCGCTCCCATCGCACTCGCAACGCGCCCGACGGTGCCGAACAGATTGGCAAGCACCGGCATATTCGAGCCAGCGGGCCGCTCAAAAAGCAGCGCGGGCCCGCCCAGTCGCAAAGTCCGGTCGCAGATTTCCGTCATCTCCAGGTGCGGCGACACTTCGGTTGAGATGCGCTTCAGCTCACCGGAGCGCTCAAGCTGGGCGATAAAGTCGCGCAGATCGGCATATTTCATACGGCTCGCCTCTTGGTGCGACGAACGGCAGGC
>JBGSWY010000264.1:0-9417 GCA_041751715.1 Burkholderiaceae bacterium | reverse complement strand
AACGAGCTGGCAATGACGCAGGAGCTGATCGCCAACATGCTCGGCGTACGCCGCGAAGGGGTGACCGAAGCCGCGGGCAAGCTGCAGGCGGCCGGGCTGATTCGCTACCACCGCGGACGCATCACCGTGCTGGATCGGCCGAAGCTCGAGGCCCGAGTCTGCGAGTGCTACGCCGTGGTCAGGAAGGAGTTTGAGCGGCTGTTGCCATACACAGCGCCCGGAAACTCATCGGCCGCAGGTGTTGCCGGGCAAGGTTAGCAGTCCCGTTGCGGCGCGGAGCGCGCGTGCGATCGCGTTCAGCCTGGTTCACGGTCCACCGCTGGCTGGGTGTCGGACTCGGCGTATGGTTCGCGCTGGTCGGGTTGACCGGCTCCATTTTGGTCTTCGAAGACCCGATCGACGTCTGGCTCAACCCGCGCTTGTTGAAGAGCGGCGCACGCGGTCCTCAGTTGAGTGCGCAAGCGATCGTCGAGCGCGCCGAGGCCGCATATCCGGTCGGGCTGGTTGAAAGGATCCGGTTCCCGGCGGCCGACGGCGAGGTATTCCGGCTCACATTGCGTGCGAAGCCGCGCAGAGTCGGCGCCGAGCGAGTGGAAGCGATGTTCGACCCGGTATCGGGTGCGCATCTGGGCGTGCGCTCGCTGGAAACGCTCAGCCTGGCGCCACCCGATCTGCTGCGCACACTCTACGAGTTCCACCGCAACGTGCTGCTTGGCAATGCCGGCTCGAACATCGTCGGTATCGCGGGCTTGCTGCTGCTGACGTCCGCGGCCACCGGCTTTGTGCTGGCTGCGCCGCGCACGCGCGCCGCGTTAAGGCGCATCGTGCGGATCAATCCGAGGGCATCGGCGACCCGCATCGCGTATGACTTCCATCGCTCGATCGGCATCGTGTTTGCGATCACGCTGCTACTGGCGACGGTGACCGGAGCAACGCTGGTCTATGTCGCCTACGTGCGCGACGCGGTCAGTGTGTTCTCCAAGGTGGCACCGTTTCCAACCGTGCCGTGGCAAATGCAGAACGCGCACGAGCTTTTGCAGCTGGACCGCCTCGTTGCGAATGTGAAGAGCCGCTTTCCACAGCACACGCTGCTCGAAATCCACGGTTCCCCGCGGCAGACGGCCGGTCACCTGTACTACCTGAAGCAGCCGGGCGATGTGCATCGGCTCGGCGACACGCTCGCATGGGTCAATCCATTGACCGGAGACATCATGATCGAACGCAGTCCGCGCACTCGAACCGCGGGCGAGGGTTTCATGCACTGGCTGTTTCCGCTGCACAGCGGCACCGCTTTCGGCACCGCAGGCATGGTCGCGATGGCGGCGACCGGTGTCGTGCCGTTGCTGCTGGTCGGCACCGGGCTCTGGGTGTGGCTGCGCAAGCGGCGCGGAGAACGCATTGCGCGCGAGCGGCAGAAGGAGCGCGCTTTTGCACCTTGAGTGCGAAGCCGCATTGCCCAGCGCTGATCAAGCCGCGGCGGGCGCCGGATCCTCTGCCGTGTGGTCGATGCTCGGCAGCACGCGCGTGGTACGAATCACCGATTGCCGCCACGCGACCGCCGCCAGCAGCAGCGCGCTGCTGCCCGCAAACGCCAGTGCCGAGCGCAGGCCGTAGTGCTCGCCGAGGTAGCCACCTAGCAGCGCACCGGGCGCGGCCGGCAACAGAATCAGCCAGCGCATCGTGCTGGTCATGCGTCCCAGCAGCGGCGCCGGAGTCACTGCCTGCCGCAACGAAAGAAACGTGATGAAGATCAATACAGCGCCGACGCCGAACATCATCAGCATCGAGGCGAATAACGCAACTCCTAACGGCGAAGCCGGCGCAAGCGCACCGAGCAGCCATCCGATGCCGCACACCGCCACGCCGAGCACGAGGGTCGGCCCGGGGCCGAACCGGCGCGAGATCCGGCTGCCGACGATGCTGGCCGCAATCGTGCCGATACCCAGGCCGACGAAGGACAGTCCGACCGCACCTTCGGACAGGCCAAGGATCCGTGTGGCAAACAGAATCTGCACCACCAGCGCTGCGTGGTGACACAGCTGCCAGCCGCCGACGATCATCGCCATCGTGATTAGCAGCCGATGGCGCGTCACGAAGACAAGACCAACGCGCATCGCGGGCCAGAAGCGCGCAACGGCGAGCTGCGCGCCTTCCTGCACCTTGATCCCGCGCAGGATCGCGGCGGACACCGCGAGCAGCACCGCATCGGCCAGCAATGCCATCGGCGCGCCGACCAGCTTGATCAATGCACCGGCAGCGCCGGGCCCTGCGACTTCGGCCGATGACGATGCGAGCGCATTCTTGGCGTGCGCGTCGACCAGGCGGTCGCGCGAGACCACCTGCGTCAAGACGATCTGAGCCGCGCTGCCGGCAATCGTGTACACGGTGCCGATCGCGAAGCCGACGATATAAAGCCAGTTCATCGACAACCAGCCGAGCCACCATGCGAGCGGCACGGTGGCGACGATCAGCGCCAGCAGCGATTCACCGACGATGTAGACAGGCAGCTTGCGCACGCGATCGAGCCACACACCCGAAGGCAGGGAGAACAAAACAAACGGCGCGACTTCCATTGCCGTCAGCCATCCCATCTGCGTCGGCGTGGCGTGCAACAACACCGCTGCGGTCAGCGGCAGCGCGAGCAACGTCACCTGACCGCCGAACGAGCTGATCAGAATCGAGGTCCATAAGCGCCGATATGTCAGGTCGCGCAGCAGATCATCCGGCGCGAGCCGGAACTGCATGGACAAGCGGGCGACCAAGCGCCACAGCGGCGATGCCGCGGAATTGAAGCTCATTGAAAATTCTGTTGTGTCGTCCCGCTCGAAGCTTAGCGAGTCTGATGCGCGATACTGGGAATCACGCGTCGACGGTGCTGACGGATGACTGCGCCGTGGCGGCGCATATGGCAAAGTCATCGCCGCCGAATGAACCCGGAGGTTGGTGTGCGCGCTGCTCGAATTGTCAGATGGCTGATCGCGCTGGGCGTGCTCTCGCTGCTGGCGATGCTCTCCTGGAATTGGGCAAGCGATCGGTTTGCGGGCAGACCGAACCCGGCGTTTGAATGGTCGAACGACGCCGCGCGGCAATGGGCCCGATCGCTGCTGCATATCGCCGCGCCGGAGCCGGCGGATCAATCCGCACTCAATAGCGCAGAGACGACGCAAACCGAACTGTGCGACTACGGGCAGATTGCAATCGATCAGAGCATCGAGCTACCACCGGCCGTCGTGGCCGACGCGCGCGCCGCTTTGAAAACGGTCACCGACCAGTGGGTCGCCAGCGCGAGTGACGAGGACCGCGCACTCGGTCTGCAGCTGCGGATCGCATTGGCCAGCGTCACAACGCACGAAGCGTTCCGGCGTAAACAGCCCGAGTGCTACGCCAACCTCGAGTGTGCCAGCGCGTTCTGGGCAGCCACCCCGGCGCCCGTCACCGCTGCAGTCGAGGCCCTGGCGCAGCATGCAGTGACGACGCAGAACCCGGCGGCTTACGCGCGCGCATTCCTGGCATGTCACTCGAAACGCGCCGAATCGCGCGCCCCAACCTGTCCTGCAATTACCGCAGCGCGCTGGTCGCAACTGGAGCCCCGCAACGCGGCGCCATGGCTGTACATCGCAAACGCGGCGCAGGCCCGCAATGACGCGCCAGCGATCGAGGACGCAGTCGTTCAACTCGCGGCATCGCAGGTGCTCGACCTTCGTTGGGGTTCCGAGTTTGCAGTCCTGAGCTCGGAAGCGGCACAAGCGCTGCCGCGGTATGTGCAGATCGCAATGATGGCCGACGTTTTCGGTGTCAGCGCTGCGTTTGCGATTCCCAATTACGGGACTGTGATGTCGATGTGCACGCCTGAGTCGATGCGAGACATCGGCAACCGCCTTCAGTTATGCAGCGCCATCGGCGAGCTTCTGGTACGCAACGACACGACGCTGATTGGCACGGCAATGGGCATTCGCCTTGGCGAACGCGTCGGGTGGCCATCGGCGCGGCTGATGGCCCTTCGTGCCGAGAAGTCAGCCGCCCAGGCAGTTATGGGAGCGGGGTTCGCACGCGACGCATGGTTCAGTTGCACGGCGTGGGAGCGCGACCGGTCGTGGCTGCGGGACATTGCTCGCTTCGGTGAAAGCGGAGCGGCGCGCCATCGCATCGCCGCCAGTGGGCGCACCAGCGAAGAAATAGCGCAAGAGTATTTGGAGCAGATGAAGCGGCAGTTCGAAAAGAGCGCGAAGGCCGTCGAGGCCGCCAAGTCGGCCGGCGTACCGATATCGCCGGCGCCGACACGATAAGCGGGCGGCGCTCACTGCGCGAGTTTGAAAACTCGGCGCAACAAGGCTTCGACGGCCTGCCGCGTCGCCCGATAGGCGGCCTCGTTATAGCCGCCAATCAGCCCACGACGGACGCAATCGTCGCCGATTGCCACGGGTTTGCCGGTGGCGGCGTTGACGAGGCCGCCGCCGCGCTCCTCGAACATGCATGCGCCGGTGAGGGGAACCTGGGGCGCGCGATTCAGCGGCACGCCGAGCGGATTGTCGAAGCCATGATGCGCGTCAGCGAACGAGGTGAACTCGATGTCCACGCCGTTGCTGCGCAGGCGCTGCGCGTAGTCGCGGCACGGTGCGGCGAGCGTAAACACGTCCGCCTCTCCATGGAAGACGCGGACCGGCACCGGATTCAGCGCTTCGTCACCGTTCAACTTGATGTCGCACGCCGGGTAAAGCGCAATGTAGGCAGCGAAGGCAGTGTTCGACGCCGCGTACGTTTGCGCGAAGCGTGTCATCGCGCTGTTGAGCACAGTCCTGCCGCCCGATGAAAAGCCCATCAGCGCGATGCGCGTCGAGTCGAGGGGTGCTGCGACAGCAGCGCCAGCGCTTTGTACGCATCGACCACTCTGCCGAAGGCAGTCACCTTGCCTGCACCTTCAATATTGCCGATGGCGGTCGTTGCACTGATCGCATTGCGGCCGGTGAAGCTGTCGAGCGTGAAAACGGCAATACCGGTCGCGCTCAGTACATTGTTCCAGGCTGCTTGGTTCGCAATCGCTCCGGCGTCGCCATGCAAGACAATCACAGCAGGCACGCGCAGCGCGGCAGTGGCCGGCAGACGTAACTCGCCGGCGACCGTGCCGGCAGGCCCGCGCGTCTCTCCGCTCAATACCTGCGCCGTCGTCAGATCGAGGGTAGGCACCGGGTGCACTTCGATGCGAAATACGGAAGCTGCGCTCGCATCGAACGCCAGGACAGCGATCGCCGCAATGCCGGCAATAACCAGCCTATGAAACTGCATCCTCAAAGACACGCCACGGCAAGGATTAACTCGCCTGCTCGATCGCATCCAATAGAACCTCGGGCGGCTGCGCACCCGAGACGGCGAGTTTCTGATTGAAGACAAAGAATGGAACACCGGTGACGCCGAGAGCGCGAGCGCGTTGCTCCTCCGCCTCGACCGCCACTTTTCCGCCGCCGGAAACGAGCCAGGCTTTGGCGGCATCAGCATCAAGGCCGGCTGCGCCCGCCAGTGTGGCAAGCGCATCGACGTTGCCGATATCGGTACCCTCGATGAAATACGCATGAAACAATTTCTCGACCAGTGAGTCTGCTGCAACCGGATCGGCATCGTGCGCCCAGGCCGTCAGCCGATGCGCGTCGAACGTGTTGGGTTGGCGCTGGATGCGTTCGAAATCAAAGGCGATTCCGACTTCATCGCCGGCCGCCTTGATCCTCGAATAAATCTCCCTGGCACGCTCGGGGCCGCCGAACTTTTGCTCGAGATAACTGCGCCGATCCACTCCGCCGGCCGGGATGTCCGGATTCAACTGGAACGCAAGCCAGCGCACCGTTGGGTGCGGTTCGTCGCTACGCCGGGCAAGCGCAGCCTCGAGTCGCCGTTTGCCGATATAGCACCAGGGGCATACGACATCGGAAACGATGTCGATCAACAGTGATGCGCTGACGCTGGTCGTGTTCATCCGTGCATCGTATACGCTAAGGACACAACGTTTCTGTATCTCCCATTTTGCTCGACTCCAATCCACCCCGCGTCATCTGCGTCGGCGGTTCTGCCACGATCGATCATATCTTTCTGGTCGATGAAGTGAGATTGCCGTCGGCCAAGATCGCGGCCAATGATTTCGCTGAAACCGGCGGCGGCATGGGCGCGAATGCCGCGGTAGCGGTGCAGCGGCTGGGCGGCCAGGCTATTTACTGGGGCCGCGTGGGCGACGACGAAACCGGCGCGCAGGTGATCGCATTGTTGCAGCACGAAGGCATCGACATTTCGGCGTTGCGCCGGCTGAGCGGTTACCGAACCAAGATTGCGACGATTCTGATCGACTCGCGCGGCGAGCGGCTCGTCGTGTCGTCGCAGCCGCAGGGATATCCGCCCGATGCCTCGTGGCTGCCGGTCGAGCGCGTGGCCGAATGCGATGCGGTGCTGGCCGATACGCGCTGGCCTGCGGGCGCGCAACGCCTGTTCGATGCCGCCGCGGCGGCGCAAAAGCCGAGCGTGTTCGACGCAGATGCCGGTGATCCGCTGCAGGTTCGCGCCACAGCGCTGCTCGCCACGCATGCTTTTTTTTCTCAGCCGATGCTGCAGAGTCTGGCGCTCGGCGAGCCGTCGCGCGCGCTACCGCTCGTGTTCGGCGGCCGCAATGTCGCCTGTGGGGTGACGCTCGGCGAAACCGGCGTCATGTGGTTCGATGGCGACCGTGTGCACCGTGCGCCGTCATTGTCGATCAGCGCCGTAGATACGCTCGCGGCCGGCGATACCTGGCACGGCGCGCTTGCGCTGGCATTGGCCGAGCGCAGGGCGTTGCCATCTGCGATCGAGTTCGCAAGCGCGGTCGCTGCGTTGAAATGCTCGCGCTTTGGCGGACGCGCCGGCATACCGAGGCGCGATGAGTTCGAGCGCTGGTGGCTCACCCGCTCGCGCTAACGGGTACCGGCTCAGGGTTGGGTGGTCGATGCGGAAGCCGCCGGCCGCTGCCCGCGACGCAACAGCTGCAATGCAAGCACCGCGGTCACGCAGCTGAAGCCGACTACATCCGAAACGGTTCCCGGCAGCACCAACGCCACGCCGGCCGCGATCAGCAAGCAGCGCTCGACGATATTGGCGCGCTTGAGCATCCAGCCTTGAAAGCCGGCGGCGATCGCGCCGATGCCCACCGCTGCCTGCAGCGTCACCCATGCAATCGAGGTCCAGTCGGCAGTCGCCAGACCCTTTACCGACCCCGTTAACAGCAGCCCCTGCCCCGCGGGTTCGAGCACGAACATGAACGGCAGCAGAAACGCCGGCACGCAATACTTCCAGCAGTGCAACGTGGTCTTGTACGGATCACCGCCGGTGATCGCGGCCGCGGCGAATGGCGAAAGCGCAGTCGGCGGTGAAACTTCCGAGAGCACCGCGTAGTAGAAGATAAACATATGCGCCGCGAAATCGGGCACGCCAAGATTGATCAGCGCCGGCGCGGCAATCACTGCACAGATGATGTAGGACGCGGTCACCGGGACCGCCAGCCCGACGACCCAAACCACTAGCCCGGTGAAAATAGTGGTTAGCAGCAGCGAGCCGCCCGCATATGAGATCACGATGCTGCTGAACTTCAAGCCCAGTCCGGTCAGCGTCACCACGCCGACGATGATGCCCGCGCCGGCGCAGGTCGCCGCGACGTTGACGACGCCGGTCGAGCCGCCCGCCAGCGCCTTGATCAACCCCGACTCGTACACACCGCGCACGAAAGGCATGCGACCGAGCAGCAGGTCGTATGGAATCAGGGTGGTGTCACGCCGCAGCAGACTCGTGGCCAATGCCACCGCTGTCGCCCAGAACACTGACAGCACCGGCGAGTAGCCCATCAGCATGAAGACGACGATCGAAATCAGCGACAAGAAGTGGAACCAGTATTTCTTGCTGAGGTTCCACACCGTATCGACCTTGGCAAACGTCGTGCTGTGCATGCCGAACTTGCGCACGTCGATCTCGACCATGAATAACAGAGCCACGTAGAACAGCAGCGTCGGGATGACCGCCATCAGCAGTACGTCGAGATACGAGATCTTCAAAAACTCTGCGATCAAAAACGCAGCGGCGCCGAGCACCGGCGGCGAGATGATCGCGCCAAGCCCTCCGGCGGCAAGCAATCCACCGGCCGCATTTTTTTCGTAGCCGGCCTTGGCCAGCATCGGATACGCCGCCGAACCGATGGTCACCGTCGTTGCGACTCCGGAACCCGACGGGCCGCCGAGCAGGAACGATGACAGCACGACGGTGCGACCGGCGCCGCTGGGTTTGCCGCCCATCGCAGTGAACGAGAAATCGATAAAGAACTTGCCGGCGCCCGAGTACTGCAGGAACGCGCCAAAAATAGTGAACAGGATGATCAGCGTCGACGAAACATCGATCGCGACGCCGTAGATGCCTTCGAGCGTCATGTACATGTGCCCGATGAAGCGCCCGACCCCGTAGCCGCGATGCGTCCACGGCGGCGGCAGCTCCGGACCAAACAGGGCATACAGAATGAAGGCGGTGCACACTGCCGGCATGATCCAGCCGGTGGTGCGGCGCATCGCTTCCATCACCAGCAAAATCAGCGTGACGCCCCACACGATGTCCCAGGTGTTGGGTGATGTGTTGCGATCGAAAAAGTCGTCGCCCCCCTGCAGCAGGTAGACCACGACGCCGATCGACGCCAGCACCGCAAGCCAGTCCCACACCATGATGCGGTGGCGAAAGCGTTTGGCGACCGGAAAGGCCAGGAAGCACAGCGCCAGAATCATGGCGACGTGCAGCGCGCGCAACTGGTACGCCGGCACGATCGCATACGCGGTGTACAGATGAAACAGCGAGATTCCGACCGCAACCAGCGTGACGAACACGCCAAGCCAGCCGGTGAGCCGGTTGGCGTGTCCTTCTTCTTCCTCGATGTACTCCTCGGCGCGGTGCAGCGCCGCTGCATCGACGACGTCGCCGGCCCGCGCGCCCGCTTCGTCGCCAGGCTCAGGCGGGCGCTGCACGTTGCTCAAGTGAATTGCCGGCTAGTTGAGCTTGACGCCCTGCTCGCTGAAATACTTCGCCGCACCCGGGTGAAACGGAATCGGACTGGCCGCGGCCTTCTGATTTTCGAGCTTGAAGTTGGCCGCTTCCTTGTGCACATTGATCAGATCCTGGCGCTTGTCGAAAATGGTCTTGACGATGTTGTAAGCCGTCTTGTCATCCATCTTTTCGTGCGCGACCAGGATGTTCATCACGGTGGCCTGCTTGTTGTCGGACGCCATGCCGCGATAGGTGTCTTTCGGAATCGCGTCCTGCACGTACAGATCGCCCCACTTCTTGTTCATTGCCGGTACCAGCTCAGCATGATCGATCAGCTTGACCGTTGTGCCCGGTGTGTTGGCAATGTCGGTGACTGCTGCGGTCGGCAGG
>JBGSWY010000263.1:0-1817 GCA_041751715.1 Burkholderiaceae bacterium | reverse complement strand
TTCCCGCGTAGGCGGGAATCCAGCACTCCGCCACGAAAGACGCTGGGTCCCCGCTTTCGCGGGGACGACACGACGTTCGTGCGCGCGGCGTCATCTCAGTGCGCCCACGCGTACGGCCCTGCACCCTTCTCGTCAAGCATGTTTCCCTCGGCGAAGCGCTCGAGCGTGAACGCGGCGTTCAAATCATGCGGCCGGTCGTGCGCGATCGTGTGGGCGTGAAGCCAGCCGGACGCGGGCGTGGCCTTGAAGCCACCGTAGCACCAGCCGCCGGTCATGGTGAGACCGTGCACCGGCAGCTTGCCGATGATCGGGCTGCCGTCCATCGTCATGTCCATGATGCCGCCCCATGTGCGCAGCAGCTTCAGGCGGCCAAAGCTTGGAAACAAAGCGAGGCACGCTCCGACGACGTGTTCGATGATCGGCAGGTTGCCGCGCTGAGCGTACGAGTTGTAGAAGTCGAGATCACCACCCATCACCAGCTCGCCCTTGTCGGACTGGCTGATGTAGAAGTGCACGGCACCCGACGTCACGACCGTGTCGAGCACCGGCTTGACCGGCTCCGACACCATCGCCTGCAGCACGTGCGATTCGATCGGCAGTTTGACGCCCGCCATCGCTGCGACGTGGCTCGAATGGCCGGCGACCGCGATACCGATCTTCGGCGTCGCGATGAAGCCGAGCGTGGTCTCGACTCCGGTTACCGCGCCGCCGTCGATGCGAATGCCGGTGACTTCGCATTGCTGAATGATGTCAACGCCGAGCGCACTCGCCGCGCGTGCATAGCCCCAGGCGACGGCGTCATGCCGCACGGTGCCGCCGCGCGGCTGCAGCAGTCCGCCGACGATCGGAAAGCGCGCATTCTCAGAGCATTCGAGATTCGGAATCCACTTTGCGATCTGATCGCGCGATAAAAATTCGGCATCGATGCCGTTCAGCCGCATCGCGTTGCCGCGCCGCATCGCCGCATCCATGTCGGCCGGCGAATGCACCAGGTTCAGCACGCCGCGCGCGCTGTACATCACGTTGAAGTTCAGCTGTTGAGACAGCCGCTCCCACAACTTCAAGGAGAACTCGTAGAAGTGCGCGTTCGGATCGAGGTGATAGTTCGACCGCACGATCGTCGTATTGCGTCCGGTATTGCCGCCGCCGAGCCAGCCTTTTTCCAGCACAGCGATATTGCGCATGCTGTGCTCTTTGGCAAGGTAGTACGCGGTGGCAAGCCCGTGCCCTCCTCCGCCGATGATCACCGCGTCGTAATGCGTCTTCGGCGGCGGACTGCGCCAGGCTAGCGGCCAGTCTTCGTGGAAGCTCAGCGCGTTGCGGGCAAGGGAGAAAATGGAATAGCGCATGGCCGGCGCATGCTAACCGTTGCGTGCGCAGCGCCGAAACGGCATCGTCACCGGCAATAGTCAGTTGAAGTTTTGCTTATGACGTGGACGAACTGGGATGGACCTCACAGACAGTGTTTGATTGGTTTGACATCAGTCCAGCTAAGGTTCACTTTCGACGGCGGATTCAACTCGTCGCTGCAACAGCTTCATGAAATCGTTGTGCTGGCGTTTCGTAGTGCAGCGTCTTGCGCGGCCGTTCGTTGAGGCGCCGAGCGATCGCATTGAGCTTGGCTTGCGAATACCCGAAGAGGTCAATTCCCTTGGGCAGAATACTGCCTCAATAGCCCATTCGTATTCTCGTTCGATCCACGCTGCCAAGGGCTGCGCGGATCACAGAAGTAGACCTTGATGTCGGTGGCCAGCGTAAAGCGGCGGTGGTCAGCCATCTCTTTGCCGCGGTCCCAGGTCAACGATCGATACAGCTCG